>DMAO01000247.1 GCA_003446545.1 Sphaerochaeta sp. | reverse complement strand
TACTCTCAGGGATGGTCATTGGAACCCGCTTCACTCAAGCTGACATCAAGACACTCAAGACGATGGTACTGCCTGTTCTTATCCTGGTTGTCATGTTACTCACCATCAACATGGGCTTTGCGTATCTGATGAGCTCCTTGACTACCTTGTCTTTCATGACCTCGTTCTTTGCTTGCGCCCCAGGAGGAGTCTCCGACCTAGCCCTGGTTGCAGCAGACTTTGGTGCAACGATGGAGCATGTGGCCCTCTTGCAGCTCTTCAGGCTTATATCTGTCATTATCATCTTCCCCCCTTTGATACGAAAGATGATTGCGCCGTCTGAAAGGGTTCCTGCATCAAAAAATATTCAGGCCTCTGAGGTACAAGACAAGCCGAACAAGCAACACTACCTGAGCTATCTCATCTCGGTAGCGACGGCCTTTGGTGGGGGAGTTTCCTTTGTCATGCTGGGTGTACCTGCAGGAGCTCTCCTAGGCTCGATATTTGCTATAGCACTGCTAAACCTTGCCACCGATAATGCGGCCTACCCTGCATCGTTCAAGCCAATGGTACAAATTTTTGCAGGATGCTATATCGGAAGCAAAGTGACCTTCCATACATTCATGGAAGGCAGTGTCCTGCTTCTTCCTGCCTTGATCCTGCTTGTCGAGCTCTTTGTCATGGCATTTCTCACAGCCTTCGTGCTGTACAAGGTCTGTCACCTCAACTGGGCCACGGCAATATTCAGTGCAACTCCAGGGGGGATCACAGAGATGGGGCTCATCAGTGACGAGCTGGGCCTTGAGACACCCAAGATTGTGCTGATGCATACCTTTAGGATTCTTGCTGTACTGGGAGTATTGCCCCTCATTGCCCGGTATCTGGGCTGAGGGGACGTGCACTTACGCCGGATTGTAGAGATTGGATGTGGGGAACTTTGGATTGCTAGTGACATTAAGCACCAGCTTCCTGAGACCCGAAGAGTCTCCAGATGATGGGATATGGGTCATGTGTACCTCACAGCCATGCAGGAGTGGGAGCACCTCTACTGCCCTTTTTGCATCTTCGCTGATCGCACAGCTCATGGCAAGGCATATCAGCACCTCATCAAGATTAAGGCTCACCCCCCTTCCCTTGAGGACATCACGCTTCATCCTTGTCACAGACTGCATGATCGCCGGTGAGATAAGGTCAACCTCATGGTCAATACCAGCCATGACCTTTACCGCGTTGAGGATCAGCGCTGAGGAAGCATGCATCAGAGGGGAGTTGCATCCTGTGACCATCCTTCCATCAGGGAGGAGCATCGCGGCTGCACAGATTATGCCATTGATGCCCTTGTTGCGCCTGATACCATCTTGGAGGGCCTCCATTGAAGCAGGCACCACCTCACGGTCATCAGAGGACAGCTTGGCACTAGCCATGATGGAACGGCTACGGTCGACAGTATCCTTGGTCCCAATTCCCTGTACATACTCACAGGCTGCACGATAATAACGTCTGATTATCTCCTGCTGCCCAGCCTTGCGAACCACCTCATCATCGATGATACCAAAGCCACAGCGATTGACTCCCATATCAGTGGGACTCCTGTAGATGCAATCCTCCCCGGTAATCTTCTGCAGTATACGTTTGAGCAGGGGATAGGCCTCAAGGTCGCGCGAGTAGTTTACCGTAATCTGGTTATATGCACTTGCATGAAAATGGTCGATGAGATTCTGGTCCCCAATATCTGCTGTGGCACTTTCGTATGCAATGTTGACTGGATGGTCTATGGGCAAGTTCCAGATGGGAAAGGTCTCGAACTTTGAATACCCGCTTTTTCGGCCGGCCCTGTGATCATGGTACATCTGCGAAAGGCAGGTACCAAGCTTGCCAGAACCAGGACCTGGGGCTGTGACAATGACTACCGGCCTCTCTGTCGGTATGTAAGGATTTGAGCCATAGCCTTCGTCACTGGCGATCAGATCAACATTGTTGGGATACCCACGGGTTGCATGGTGGGTATAGACGGTGATGCCCCGCTGTTCAAGCAGGTTCTTGAACTGTATTGCGCCTGGCTCATCATCAAAGCGGGTAATGACAACACGAGTCACCGTCAGGCCCCATCGCAAAAAGTCGTCGATCATCTTGAAGACGTCGGTATCGTATGTGATGCCAAAGTCGCTTCGCATCTTGCGCCTTTCTATGTCACCGGCATGGATGCAGATTATGACATCAATCTGGTCCTTCAGGGATTGGAAGACACGCATCTTCACATTCGGATCGAAGCCTGGCAATACACGCGAGGCATGGTAGTCAAACAACAACTTGCCGCCGCACTCAAGATAAAGCTTACCGTCGTTCTGGGCCACCCTCTCAAGGATATAATGCCTCTGCTCCTCCAAATACTTCTCGTTATCAAACCCTATGGTGCCCAACGCATTGCTCCTTAAAAATATATCTGTTTGCTAATCTTCTTTGCTGTGTCGGCATCAAAGATCTTGGCTATGATCGCCAAGGAAAATTCTACGGCACTGCCGGCTGCCTGGGCTGTGATGAGATTCCCATCTGTAATGACTTTCTCATTTTCCAGGACCAGAGTGTCAATCTCACTGCCGGGGAAGCCGGTTACCCGTTTGCCATCCAATAGGCCGGTCCTGCCAAGGACTTTTGAAGGGGCTGCACAAATGGCGGCAATGACTCCCTTCTGGCTTGTCTTGATAGCAAGCTCCAATACGGAAAATGAGGATGCAAGGTTCGCCGAACCTTCACCCCCTCCAGGGAGGATTAGGGCGTCATACTCTTCATCACATTCAATGAAAAGCTTGTCGCAGATTACCCCAATGCCATGGGAACCATGGACAGTAAGTGAGGAAAGTCCTGCTACAGTAACCATTGCACCACTTCTTCTGATCAGGTCGATAGGGGTGATGGCCTCAACCTCCTCAAACCCCTCTGCCAAGATAATCAATACTGACGGAACCATACGAACCTCCTATAGGGGAAGGGCTGTGCCCTCCTCAAGTCGAGCCTTGCGAAGCAGTTCACAAGCATGTAACATTATTCTTTCGGTCTCATCCCATCCGATGCATGCATCGGTGACTGAGACCCCATATTTCAAGTCCGAAAGGTCAGTGGGGATTTTCTGCGCCCCGCCAAAGAGATTGCTTTCCAGCATAAAGCCCCTGATGGAGGTCTCGCCCCAGCTTACCTGGTCCACTATCGAGCGGAGCACCCGTTTCTGACGGTCATAGTTCTTGCGGGAGTTGGCATGGCTACAGTCAATGATGATGGCGGGATTGAGGTTGTTGCTTGTCATCAGCGAACGTGCTGACTCCACATCGTCCTCATAGTAGTTGGGGCTGTGATCCCCACCACGAAGGATGAGATGACAGCAATCGTTGCCTGTAGTCCTGAAGATCGTACTGGCTCCAAGGTAGTCCATTCCAATGAAGGAGGCCGGGCTGTATGCACATTTTATCGCATTGATCGCATTGAGCAGATCACCGCTGGTGCTGTTCTTGAACCCAACAGCGACACTGAGCCCACTGGCCAGGTTGCGGTGTATCTGACTTTCAGTTGTCCGAGCGCCTATGGCAGCCCAACTCATCAACTCGTCAATATACTGGGGGATGATAGGGTCGAGCACCTCACACCCTACAGGGACACCAAGGGATACTATCTGGAGCAACAGCGAGCGTGCCTGGACGATCCCTTCCTCGATGTCATAGGAGCCGTCCATCCTCGGATCAAGAATCAGGCCCTTCCACCCCAGGACAGTGCGAGGCTTCTCAAAGTATGCTCTCATGACAATGAACATCTCAGAGCTCACCTCTTTTGCCAGGGTCTTGAGCTTTCCTGCATATTCGATGGCAGCCTTCCGGTCATGCAGAGAGCAGGGACCTACGATTGCAAGCAATCGCTGGTCCCTTCCTTGGATGATATCATTGACTGTCTGTCGACTTTGGGCGATATATGTTGCAGTCGCCTTGTCAACAGGGAACCTTTTTGCAAGCTCCTGAGGAGTAGCAAGCGGTTCAGTCTTTTTAATTCGTATATCTACATTAGCCATTACTAACCCTTTTCCTGAGGTATACCATATCTTTGAGGCAAGGCTCAACCCTATTTTTCCTCTTTGGCTTCCTCATTATTGGAGAGTCTCGAATAGAGGAATCGTTTGATCTTCTGGGTGGGTGTCCGCTGGAAAGGTTCCTCTTGCAACTCGGCAGTACTGATACGGCTGAAGGCACTGAGTTCCTTGTTCACATCCTCACGGATCTTTGCAACATACTTCATAGCCTCCATTTTCGCATCATTGACATTCAGGGCCATCTTCTGGGCAAAAGAGTCGATGTCTATCTTGATCAGGGCGATCAGGCCCCCGTCCTCAGGGACAACCAGGGACTCTGAGACAAAGCTCAGATTGTTGATGACAGCCTCAATATGTTCAGGATAGATATTCTCCCCTCCTGAACCCAGGATCATAGTCTTGGTACGGCCCTTTATGGCCAACCGACCCTTCTTGTCAAGGGAGCCCAAGTCTCCGGTACGGAAATACCCGTCTTCGGTAAAGGCCTCTTTGTTGAGCTTGGGATTGTCATAGTAGCCTTGCATGACGTTCGGACCCTTGACGAGGATTTCCCCCACACCGGTTTCCGGATCCTTGTTCTCAAGGATCACATCCACATGGTCGACCAGCTTGCCTATCAAACCCACATGGTGCCTTTTGGGCAGTCCACCCGCTATAAGGGGGGATGTCTCGGTAAGTCCATACCCAATACCATAGGGGAATTTGGCATCGGCCAGGAACTGCTCAACCTCGCGGTCCAGCGGTGCTCCACCAATACCAAAGAACTTCAGCTTGCCACCAAAGGTGACCTTAAGCTTGCGTCCGATTATCCTAGAGATTATCCTTTTGGTCGGACCGAACTTAAGCCAGGGCTTGAGCTTCTCATTGTCACGCATCACAGGAAGCACTGAACTGCGATAGATCTTCTCCATCAACAGGGGAACGCTCATCAGGAGCTTCGGTCTTACGGCCTTCAGTGCGGGAAGCAGGATACTCGGAGCAGGGGCCTTGCCCAGGAAGGTAATCTCACAACCACGCATCTGTTCAAGAATCTGGCCTGTGGTGAACTCATAGACATGGCTGATCGGCAAAATAGAGAGGATATGGTCCCCTGGCTTGAAGTCAACATACACATCTGTGGAGACGTCAGCGTTCCAGACCAGGTTTTTATGGGTAAGCATGACACCCTTGCTGCTGCCAGTGGTCCCACTGGTATAGATCAGGGAGGCAAGGTCTTCTTCCTTGGCTGTGCTTGTAGAGCGCAATTCCTGGGCTTTCTTGTCCAGTTTCCTTCTGGTGATGTCCCTACCCGGGGCTGAGGCAAACTGCTCCTTGTCCGAAAGGTTGGCACTGATAGGGTCGGGAATATGGAACAGGTCTTCCATCCTAATAAGCAAGGAAGGATCCTTTGCCACAAAGGGGATGATCTTTTCAAAGTTCCTGACGTTGACAACGATGCCCTTCGCCCCACAGTGCTCTAAGATGGAGCAGGCTTCCTTGGAGGAGAAGTCAGGCAGGATGGGAACCGCAACACATCCGATGGAGGTGATGCCATAGTAGGCGACTATCCATGTGGGGCAACTCTCTCCCAGGATGGCAATCTTATCACCATGGACAAACCCAGCTTCAAGCAGGGTAACAGCAATGCTGTCCTTCATGCTCTTTATCTGCTCATACGTGATGAGGCTCTCATCATCACCATAAATGCGAAGAGCGACACGTTTGCCATATCTTGAGGCAGCACAGTCCACCACGGCGTTCATCGTGTACTCATTCACTGTCTTCATGGTAAGACCATCGGATCTCTTAAGCTTTCGAATGCGCTTGAGGGACCAGATGTCTTTCTTCTTCTTTTTCTTGTTCTGCTTGTCTGTGTTCTTTTTGCTCATGACTTCTCCATATTCCCCCCGTAGCATTGGCCTTTCTCACAGACGGTGAAGGAGGTCTTCATCTGCTCTCTGGCCATGTCAAATAAAAGGGAGGGCGTGTTATTCGTGCCTGAGAGATGGATAAAATATACATGCTCTCCAGTAAATTCACATTCTTGCAGAAACTGTAAAGCCTGGCCATTGGATAGGTGTCCATATAAACCAGAGATTCTCTGTTTCAGATAATACGGATAGGGGCCACGGTGGAGCATCTGCTCATCATAGTTTGCCTCGAGAAAGAGGATGTTGCTGCTTTTTGCCAGCAGCAACTGCTCTTGAGTATAGCAACCTGTATCAGTGAGGACCATCAGTGTCATACCCTCATAGGTGACGTTCCAACCAACAGAACCTCCACTGTCATGGCTTGTCTCAAAACAACTGAGGACAAAGGGACCTATAGGGAACTTCTCTAGAGGTCGGACCAGTGCAATACACTCTTGGGGGATTCCAAGCTTGGAAAAGACGACAGGCTCCTTTTCCACCATGGCAGTATGGAGGTAGATGGGAACGTTCAGTTTTCTTGAGATGACCCCCAAGCCCTTGGCATGGTCGGGATGAAGGTGGGTTACGCAGACTCCGGCGACTGACGATATGTCAAGGCCTATGCCAACCAGACGTCTTTGTAACTCGACGCCACTATACCCCTGATCGATCAGGACCGATC
>DMAO01000274.1 GCA_003446545.1 Sphaerochaeta sp. | reverse complement strand
CGATGCCACGAATTTCTTCACATACATAGACACGATGGCCGACTGCGAATGTGCCCAAAGGGGGCATGACAAGGCAAAGAGGAACGATTTGAGGACCGTCGGACTTGCCATGATGGTCACCCCGGGGTTCTCCATACCCCTTATCCATGAGACATACCCGGGCAACAGGCCCGACTCAAAGCAGTTCCTGACCATGATGGGGAACCTGAAGAAGCGCATAAGGAAGATATCAGGCAAGGATGTGACCATAACGGTGGTATTCGACCGGGGAAACAACTCCAAGGACAACTTCGACTACCTCATCGATGGTGAAGATATGCCGTTCCACTATGTGGGCGGACTGAAGAAGAACCAGTGCGAGACGCTTTTTGCCGTTGACAAATCCCAGTTCACGCCGCTCGAAGGTGATGGCCTGGAGGGCCAGAGCACCTTCAGGATGAGTGGTTTCGAAGCCTACGGGCAGAAGGCGACCGCAATTGTCGTGGACAATCCCAAACTCAGGGAAGGCCAGCTGCAGGGTGTCATGAGGGACATGGCCAACGCCTCCAACAGGCTGGAGGAACTGAGGAAGCGTCTCATTGCCAGAGCCGAGGGAGATATCCGCAAAGGCAAGGCCCCTACTGTCGAATCAGTCACGGACTCGGCAAAAGGCATGCTCTCCAAGGAGTTCATGGCCAGTGTGTTCTGGTTCAAGGTAACCTCAAGAAAAGGGACGGTGAACGGCAAGGAGAAGGGCTTCCCTCTCCTTGAATTCGGGACGAACACATCCATCCTGAATGGAATCATAGACAGGGACCTGGGCAAGACCGTGCTTTTCACTGATCGGGGGGACCTCTCCGACGGGAAAATCGTAACCTCATACCGCAATGCCTGGTATGTCGAGCATGGGTTCAGACAGATGAAGGACACCTCCCACCTGTCGGTCAGGCCGATGTTCCACTGGAAGGACGAGAGGATCAAGGTGCACATATTCAACTGTGTGCTTGCTTTCAGGCTCTGTTCGCTGCTGAGATTGGAACTGGACAAGAAGGGCATACAAGCTTCCACCGATGTCATCCTCGATGAAATGGAGAAGATCAAGACAGTTGACACATTCTTCGGAAACCCCGACAAACCGACCAAAGTACAGACTTTTTCCAAAGGTAGTGACATGGCCGAAAAAATCATTGGAATCTATAATTTGAAAGAAATCTACAAAGTTAGGTAATCAGCAAATCAGTAATTTTTTCTCTATATTATAAGTATTTAGAAGAATTATTTTTTATAACTTGTAAACTCACGCTAGAGGCCTATCTTCTCTTGGGCCTCACGCATAGCATCTATGGTCATCTGTATGATGGGAGCAATCTCCATATCCAGCATTGTAGCCCCTTTGGTGATGATGTCCCTGTTCACCCCGGCCGCAAAGCCTTTGGACGACCACTTCTTCTTGACGGACTTCACACTCATTCCCTGCATGTGCTCGGGCCTCATCAGGGCGGTGGCGTAGATGAGACCCGTGAGCTCATCGATGGTGAACAGGACTTTTTCCATGGTGTGCTCAGGCCTAATGTCACTACAGATGCCAAAGCCGTGGCTACAGACAGAACGGATGAATGCAGGCCCCGCCCCTATCTCTTCCAAGAGGGAGGGTGCCTTTGAGCAGTGCTCTTCAGGGAAACTGCCATAATCGACATCATGTAACAGCCCTACCAGGGACCAGTATGTTTCATCTTCCCCAAAATGGGCTGCGAACTTCTTCATGGTCTCCTCCACACAGTACGCGTGCAGGATCAGAGCATCGTTCTTGTTGTATTTTTTCAGTAATTGTAGCGCTTCATCTCTGTCAAACATCCGTTGCCTCCTACGTTCCAGTATATTTTTTTT
Source organism: Sphaerochaeta sp. (assembly GCA_003446545.1). Lineage (GTDB taxonomy): Bacteria > Spirochaetota > Spirochaetia > Sphaerochaetales > Sphaerochaetaceae > Sphaerochaeta. The sequence continues at coordinate 5,382 of DMAO01000274.1, read as the reverse complement.
GTTCTGGTTAGGGAAGTACTGAGAAAAGTGGTCTGATTGTGCCTATTCCCCTTTATTATTATTTATCGATTGTGGTACTATAAATCTATCTTTCCAGTATTGGAAAGTATTCTGTGCGAGGAGGAGGATCCCATGTCTGTTTCAGACGAAGGTGGCAGTACAACACCCCTGCCTAGTTATTTATCCTTGGCGTCCTCGTTTCCTACGTTCTAGGCCTAGTTTTGGGCTTGTTCCTATGGATTATTGAGGTACGCCTTACTCACCAATCCACGGAGGAACTATGATAACCATACGAAATAATGTTGTGAGCACCAATCCAGGTGATAGCTCTGTTGAGGCATCCTACACTTGGGTGGATGCCCGTAACATCAACCGAGATGATATAACACTGCTAGAGGAGCAATACACCATCTCCAGTGAACTGCTGGCAGATATCATGGACCAGGATGAGCAGGCTCGCATTGAACGTGAGGACGACTATATCGCCATCATTGTCCGTCTGCCCGCCCTAGCCGATGATAGCAAGGGCATAAACCAGTATGCTGTTCCTTTGGGCATCGTGCTGTACAAGGATATGGTCATCACCATCTGCCAAAGTGACAGCATAGTTCTGGAGGACTTCTCCAAGAACCGGTTTCGTCAGTATCCCGTTGCGACTAAGGAAGGCTTTGTCATCAGCATCCTAGGGCGAGCTACGATGGTCTATATCCGCTTGCTTAAGTACATCAACAGGCAGAAGTCCCTAGTCGAGGAGCAGCTGCAGAAAAGCATCATGAATTATGAGCTGATACAGTTGCTGCAGATTCAGAAGTCCCTGGTATATTTTTCCACAAGCCTCTCCACCAATGAGGCTCTGATGGGTAAGCTGCTTAAGATTCCCTATTTCAAGCTCACTTCAGAGGAGGAAAGGGACTTCCTGGAGGATACCATCACTGACAACAAACAGGCCATTGAGATGGCGAACATCTGTACCACCATCCTTACCGGTACGATGGATGCCTTTGCCTCGGTCATCGGCAATAACATGAACGTCATCATGAAAAGGCTGACTATCATCTCCATAGCACTGATGTTCCCTACCCTGATAGTAAGCTTCTATGGCATGAACATAGAACTACCCTATATGCACCATCCCTATGCATGGGTAGGAGCTCTCTCCCTCTGTGGTTTGAGTGCCTTCTTGGGTGGTTGGATGCTATCCGACCGACGCAATCAGAGACTCGTACAGCGTTCGGTACAAGCAAAGAGAATAAAAGAGAAGAAACCTAGGGGTAAAAGGCGGAGAAAACGGGCCATCCCTGATTGATTACACGGTTTTCCCAATGGTAGTATCCTTTTCTATTGAGGGAAATGATGGATAGCATTGGAGAGATATGTATAGCTTACCGTGGAACGTATGCAGGAGAGGGTATGGCCTCTCTTGCCGTGCTGTATGACCAGATAGAAGAAGAGACTTCACGTTTTTGTTTTAAACACAGCATAGCCTGTGGTCCTGGCTGTGGTGCATGTTGCGAGCATTTCATGCCGGACATTACTGCCTTGGAGGCAAGGCTTGTAGCTGCTTACCTTTTGCTGATAAAGAAAGATCCGGAATTGATCAGCAAGATCTTTGATGCAAGGAAATCTACAACAGGGCCCTGTCCTCTCTATCGATTTGATTCCCCCTACCACTGTAGTGTCTATCCTGTCAGGCCTCTGATTTGTCGCCTCTTTGGGGTATGCGCCAATGGGGACAAAGAAGGCAATGGTGTATTCCGTCGTTGCCGTTTCAACAAGGAAGAGACCATGCCTTTGCTGTTGAACTTTGGTCCAGAAGTGCCGGTGATGCAGGACTACGCCTATGCCGTACGGGCTTTGGACAGTAGTGCAACGGAGGTGTCCCTGCTGCCCAAGGCTATCCTTGAGCAGCTGGAGCAACTGAGTTTCCTAACAACCATGCTGTCAGGCCAGGATGATAATTCCAATCCTGATGATACCCCGAATCCACAAGCCAGTTAGCGTATCACCCTGATGAGGTAGCCATTGAGGTACTCCGACTCAGGGAACGATAAGCGTATCGGATGGTCCTCAGCTTGTCCCAAGGTTCTCAGTATCTGCACTTCCACCCCTGCATCCTGGGCACTCCATGCAAGGATAGTCCTGAGCATCTCGGCCGAGATAGCCCCGGAGCAGGAGAAGGTGGCAATGATGCCCCCATTCTTTATTTTCTCCATGGCAAGGCGATTGAGGTCCTTGTATGCTTTTGCTGCCTTGTCAGCCTGGGCTTTAGTTGAGGCAAGCTTTGGGGGATCGAGGATGATGAGATCATACTTGTCTTTTTCAATGATCCTCATCTGCCTGAAAATGTCTGCCTTAATGATATTTACCCTTTCTCGGCTATCTTTGGGGATGATATGTGCATCTTGGTTGATATGCACATGTGCAAGACTCTGCTTGAGGGCTGTGGCACTGCTGTCGATGAGATCTACCCATGCCGCTCCACTTCGTAGGGCATGGAGGGTGAACGCACCTGTATAGGAGCATCCGTCAAGGACCACTGCATCCTTACAGTAGGGTTCAATAGCCTTGCGGTTTTCCCTCTGGTCACAGAAGAATCCGCTTTTCTGTCCCTTTCCCGGAATCACTTCATACAATAGCCCCTCTTCTCGGAACCTGACGGCTTCGAGTCTTTTGCTAGGGGTGAAGTATGCGCCATTCTGATAGAACAGCACTGTTTCACTGAGTCCTTCGACAGAACAGTAGGCAGTGTCTGTAGTGATGATAATCATAGCTGGTTGCAGAAGCTTTTCCAGTGTAGATACGATAAGGTCCTTATGGTCCCAGGCAACCCTTGCACTGATATCTACACGGATAAGTGTCCCGTACACATCGGCGACTACGCCAGGGAGCATATCAGCCTCTCCAAAGATAATGCGGAAGGTGGTTGTGGGGGAGCTCTTGTCCATGAAGAAAGGACTTCGCCTGAGCACGCTTGCGGCGATAGTCTTAGCCCACCACTTGTCATCAACCGCTTGCTCTTCATTCCAGCTGAGAAGTCTGAGGGGAATATGGCTTTTGGGATCGTACCAACCCCAAGCTATGAAGGAGCCATCTTGTGTTACTGTTTTTGCAATTCCTGTTTCTTCACTGTTGGCTATTGATTCGATTGCACCTGAGAAAACCCATGGGTGGTGGCGTAAGAGCTGTTTTGCCTTGCCACCCTTAATTGTAATTGTTTGCATGGGTTAAGAGTAGCGGAACACGGGAGTTTTGTCAAAACGTTTGTTGACTTGACACTCTCAGATGTCCGATAATGGCACTATGCAGAAAAAAAGCGTGCAGGCTATCCTCTTTGACCTCGATGGAACGCTTGTTGATACAATTGAAGACATTACTGATGCCCTGAACAGCGTTCTTACACTTGAGGACATGCCCCCTGTGGATAGCGAGATGACCAAACGGGTCGTAGGCAGGGGGTTACGAAATTCCATAATAGGGGCTGTGGCACTCGGTGGGGAAGAGTTCACCTCTGAGCAAATCGATCGGATGTATGCTAGTATGATGGAACACTATCGCAAGAACTGCTGCGTCAAAAGCAAGCCATATGAGGGGATCCTTCCCCTGTTGGAGGATCTGGACCGTCAGAATATCCCCCTTGCTATATTTTCCAACAAGGAAGATGAGCTGACCGGTGAGATTGTTCGCACGCTGTTTCCCCATATCCGGTTTGCCTGGGTCAGGGGCATGCGTTCTGACTTTCCCAGAAAGCCTGACAGGGCAGGTCTGGAGTATTTTGCAAAGAAGCACGGTCTGGCGGTTGAAAATTTGCTCTATGTAGGTGATTCTGAAGTTGACTATCAGACAGCAGTGAATGCTGGATGCAAACATATTCTGGTATCGTGGGGATTCAGAAGGAGAGAGGACCTAGCTCGACTGAGTGCATCCAACCTGGTGGATTCGGTAGAGGAGCTGCAGGAGGCAATCAATGACCTACAATGAAAAAGATCTGAGAAATAAGGCTGAGGCATATATCCGTAGTGAACAGGAAGATGTGTTCCGCCAAGAGGTGGAACAGGATCTTGAAAAAGAGAACTGGGAGGGCTTGTCCGACAGGTTCTATACCAGCCTTTCCTTTGGTACTGCAGGTTTGAGAGGGATCATTGGCGGGGGCACCAACCGGATGAATTCCTTCATCGTACGCAAGGTCACCCAAGGCTTGAGCGATTACCTCAACGAGGAGTCCAGCAACCCCTCTGTGGTGATAGCGTATGATAGCCGTCACTTTCGCGAGAAGTTTGCCATGGATGCCTCCCAAGTCCTCGCTGCAAATGGGATCTCTGTATTCCTGTACGATACGCTGCATCCTGTTCCGATGCTGAGCTTTGCCGTCAGGTATCTCAACACCACTGCAGGTATTGTCGTTACAGCTAGCCATAACCCTTCCAAATACAATGGGTACAAGGTCTACTGGCGCTCGGGTGGGCAGGTGACCCCTCCCCATGACTTCAGTATTGCAGAACGTGCAAACTCAGTGAAGGCTGAGGACATTCAGAGCATCAGCGAGCAGAGCGCGCGGTCAAAAGGGCTATTGGTTCCTGTCCCTGAAAAGGTTGACCAGGCCTACTATGCGATGGCTCTCGCCTCTTTGAAAAGGCCAGATCTCGTCTATGGCAGTCCCATCACCGTAGCCTATACTCCTTTGCACGGGACAGGGAACGTTCCTATACGACATCTCTTGCAAAAGGTGGGTATCAAGTGTGTTGTGGTACAAGAGCAGGAACAGCCTGACGGCTCTTTCCCTACCGTAAAACTGCCCAACCCAGAGAGTGCTGAGGCACTGAAAATGGTCCTCGACCTTGCAAAACAGAGCAAAGCCGATATTGTGCTGGGAACGGACCCCGATGCCGACCGCCTGGGCATAGCCATTCCCCTTACCCCAGAGAAGGATTCCTACAAGCTCCTTAGTGGAAACCAGATAGCGGTCTTGTTTTGTGACTACCTGATCAATGCATCTCAACAAGAGAAGACTCCTGTTTGTGTAAAGAGCCTGGTCACTACCGATTTGGTCAGACAGATTACCGAGAGCCATGGTGGCAGGTGTAAAGATGTCCTTACCGGCTTCAAGTACATCGCAGAAGAGATTGCATGGTTGGAGACCAGTGAGGAGGAGTATTTCCTCTTTGGCTGTGAAGAAAGCTATGGCTATCTTACCGTTCCCTCTGTCAGGGACAAGGACGCTGTAAGTTCAGCTCTGCTTGCCGTTGAGATGATGAGCTACTACGCTGCCCAAGGCCTTACCTTGCAACAGCGCCTCGATGCCATCTATGAAGAGTACGGTTACAGTACGGAGTTGGTCTTCGCCCGTGACTATGAGGGTTCTGCGGGGAAGAAGAAGATGAAACA
>DMAO01000272.1 GCA_003446545.1 Sphaerochaeta sp. | reverse complement strand
TCGCCCGTAATAGAGGTAGTTCATTTGGTAAATCCGGTCAGATTCATCACTAGAATCCGGGAATTTTTCATCACTGAAATCCACTAATTTCTCATCACCTTCAGCTATCATGTTCAATAATCACTTGGAAAAATAACCAGTGAAAAATGAAGATGGAGGTAAGAATATGATTTCTTACAAAGATGTCCTGGATTTGAGTTTGCAAGGTCTCAACAACTCTCAAATCAAGGGAAAGCTGGGGTGTGACCGGAATACCATCCGTTCAATCATCGAGAAGGCGACCATGATGGGTCTTTACCCCAAGGGTTGGGAGAGCGTGTCTGACGAACAGCTCAAGAAGCTGCTAAAGAAGAAGACAAAGCCAAAAGCTGAATACCTCGAACCTGACTATGAATGGATACACAAGGAGCTCTGTGACCCTATGGTCACGGTGAATCTTTTATGGGAAGAGTATCAGCAAGTTGCCAATGCAGAGGGTAAAGAGGCCTATAGCAGAACCCAGTTCTTTGACAAGTACACGGTTTTCGCCAATGTTGTAAAATGCGGTGCACACATCAAAAGGAGGCCTGCTGATTCGCTCGAGCTGGATTTTGCCGGGGATCTGCTGTATATCTTCGATCCGCTCCTATATACCCGAAGATCAGTGGTGCTGTTTGTGGCGACCCTATCGTTCAGCAAGTTGTTGTATGTGGAGGCAATAGACCGACAATCAGCTGTATGCTTCACTTATGCCACAATGAATGCGATGGAGTGGCATGGTGGTGTTTGCCGTATCCTGATACCTGACAACACACGCGCCGCGGTAATCATCGCCAGCAAAAAGGGCCTTGCCGTCCTTAACGAGATGTTCCGGGAGATGGGGGAGCATTATGGGATAACTGTAGTCCCAGCACCCCCGAGAACCCCAAAGGCTAAACCGAACGTTGAGTCTGGGGTAAATGACGCCTATCACAGGATCCTTGCCCCGCTTCGCCATTGCACGTTCTATTCGATTGATGACTTGAACGATGCGCTGTGGGAACAATGTGAGATTTTCAACAATGAGAACTTCAAGGAATTCAAGGGATGGTCACGCAGGAGTCTCTTCGAGACTGAGGAACGGGAACAATTGTCGCAGCTGCCACCCTTCAGGTTTGAGGTCCGAGAGAAGGCAACTGCGACAGTCAGGGAAAACTGTCACGCCAAGTGCAGACTTGACGAATACTACTACAGTGTACCCCAAAATTGGATTGGTAAAACAGTGGTTCTAAAGCTGGGGGCAAAAGATGTGAAGATCTTCTCAGAATTTGGCGAGTTCATATATTGTCATCTTCGTGGTACAAGCACGTATGACCGATATGTGACAGAACGAAGCCATCTGCCTTCCTATATGCAACAATATGTCTATGCCAGTCCTGAAATGTTTCGGGACATGGCAATTGCCATTGGTGAGAATACCTACCAGGTTATAGATAGGCTATTTGTCATTGCAGAACGCAATGACAGGGCTCCTGAAGTGGAGTACCAGACTGCAAGAAGCATAGTAAGCCTGGGAAAGAAAACCAAGAAAAACCAATGGTCTTCTCCTTATCTCCTTGAGGAGGCATGCAGGGCCCTGGTGGTTTTGCAACCCAATCCCTTTGTAAGAATAGCTTTCTCCCACATAAAGAATAAGATGACCGACATTGCCGGTAGAACTAAATCTGCTGAAGTTTCTGCGTTCATCAAGCAGGGGAAGCCAGAATTGGACATGTTTGAATTATTGGGAGGAAAGCGATGAAATCCATAATGGGGACAGAAGAGCAGAGGATTGCCAGGGATGGGTTCATCCTTGATGGCCTGAAAAAGCTACGCCTTCCTGGTATCATCGGATATTATCAGGATATCCTTAGCGGCAATGTGGATGTGGTGGGCAAGGATGTCGATGAGATTCTTGAGGAGATGGTCGCCACCGAACTCCTTCGGAGGAAGGACAGCAAGACCCTGAAACTCATTCGGGAAGCGAAGCTATGGTTTCCTTCAGCTGAGCTTGAAGATTTGAAGGGAGCTAATGCAAAGATTCCCAAACAGAGCATATCCACCCTTTCCCGGTGTTCTTTCATAGAAGCTGGGGCTTTTGTGATCATTTTAGGCAAACCAAAAAGCGGAACGACGTATTTAGGCTGCGCACTTGGGGTTTCCTGCTGCAAACTTAAGCATAAGACAAGATATGTAAGGTACTTCGACATGTTGCAGCAGCTGATCAATGACCGGGGCAGCAACAGTATGGCCGAAACCCTTGAACTTTACAGAACCATACCTTGTTTGATAATTGATGATTGGATGAATGAAATGATGAGCTCTAACGAGCTCACATTGATGCGGGAGGTCATCGATTACCGCGCACGCAACGGAGGCACCATCCTGATAAGCCATACGCATCCTGACAACTGGAAAGACCTGATAAATTCACAGACCAGCTATAGGCAATCATTTTTCCAGACCATGACCGATGGTTCGACTTTCATAGCACTGACTTAAGCATTTCAAGCGGTGACGTCATTCGTCACCGCTCTTAGAAACACTTTTTGTTTTGGTTCAAGACCCCTTTTTCTCAAATTAAATTGAGAATGCTATTTTACAAGGGACCCAACCCTAATACGATTATCATAAT
>DMAO01000316.1 GCA_003446545.1 Sphaerochaeta sp. | reverse complement strand
ATGTTGGATGGATTTGTCGCTTCCTGGAATGAACAGACTTGGGATGAGGTGCGTCGGGAGGATTTCCCTGTCGACTATGATTTTGGAAAGGATGAAGAGCAGTATACTGCCTGGTTTGCCAATCAGAGCCCGCTGTCAGATATGCTTGCCGGTATGTTCGGATCCTTGCTTTCAGAGGCTAAGGTAAGTGTGAAGGCCCTGCCTTTCCTGCCTTTCTTTGACCAGCCCCTGCTCTCTGCCTTCCGTCAGACAGGCGAGCGAGGGGTGGATGTACAGATGCTTGTTCCCTTTGACTCCCGGGTTTCCAACCGAAAGGGCATTGAGTTCATGGCCAAGGATCTCTTGTCGATGCATATCAATCTCCGTATTGAAATAGAGAGTGAGGAGTCACAACGCCTTCTGCATGAGAAGCTTATGATTGTAGACAGCAGGTATGTTGTCATTGGTTCCTCCAACCTGAACTACCGCTCCCTTACCTTTGCCTATGAGATGTCGCTGGTAATAGACAGTCCGGCTTTGGCCAGAGAGATGGAGGCGCACTTTGCAACCATCTATGAAAACACCGTGCCAATAACAAAGGAACAGGCAGAACTGTGGCGTCGTCTTGATAACTGGCCTCGATATGCCTTTGGAATCATTGGAGGTTAGGATGAAACGACATATGCTTGTACCTTGTATTCTGCTCTTGTTGGTCTGCCCCCTGACTGCCAAAAGTTTTGGCTATGGGCTTGGTATGTATGGCCAAAGTGATCTTCAAGACATGGGAGCCTCCTCAGGTGGGGTAGAGCTCTCGTTTGTCTATCAGCCATGGCTCTTGCCACTTGGCAATCCTTCTATGCTTATAAAGGGATCAATGGGTTCTGATATGCAGGGCTCTCTTACCTTTCCGTATGTAGAGCTGGGAGTCTCAGTGGATCTCTTTAGGGTTATCGATCATCCATTCAATTTTTTTACTAACAATATTGTGGCGTATGACCCAGCTATTTCAGTTGCCTATCATTTTGATAGGGAGGGTGCATCCCACCTGTTGAGTGTGGGATTCAGTCCGTTCAAGCTCAGCCAAAAGGATTTTTGGTATGAGTTCTTTGCCTTCTATGTCGCTATGGACTTAGGGACAGGGGCGGTGGACAACTGGGGCATTAACCTGGTCCGTTACACCTATATCTTCAAGTAGGTCGGTATGAGAAAACTATGTATAAGTCTGATTGCCCTGGTACTTCTTCACACTTCCCTCTTTGCAGGAACCTTTGACCTTGGCATTACGTTGGGAACTGCTACCCATTGGGGTGAAAGCTCCTATGATACGAGTAAATTGAAACTTGCTTGGGGTGTGACATTGGGAATCAGCGACGTTTGGGAGTTGGATCTGCAGGCGAACAGCGCCTTGATACCCCATTTCTTTGGTGATACCACAGTTGCTGTCCTTATGCAGAAAGCCCTTCTTGGCCAGCGTTCCACAGGAACTAGGGTAGCTGGGCTTGGCGTTAACACCTTGCTAGGAGCAGGGCTTTTGATCTCAGACTACTTTCCCGGTAATTTCATGATGCCTACCCACATCCTCTTTACCGTAACACCTCTTATGGTGGGGAATCCCGTCTCAGCAAAGCGAGAGCGAGCATTTACGCTGACACTTGCGTACAACTTCCTGACAGCACAGGTGAGTGTACTCTTTGACCTGATAAAGTATGATCTCTACCTAGTGGGAACGTACCGCGACTATCTCTAGCAACGGTTCTCCAAGGCCATGATCTTATCAACACGCCTCTGGTGACGGCCCCCTTCAAAGGATGCATCGGTAAAGGCATCGAGGATGGTGCAGGGATCTTCACAGTATTCGATTCTTCCCCCAAAGGCTATGAAGTTTACATCATTATGCTTTCTTGCCATACCGGATGCATAGCTATTCTGGGGCAGGGCACACCTGATCCCTTCTATCTTGTTTGCACTGATGGATATGCCGATACCGGTTCCGCACAAGAGTACGCCAAAGGCATATGACCCCTTCTTGAACTCATTACAAGCCAATTCTGCCATATCCGGGTAATCGACCGAGTCGTTGGATGAGACGCCGAGATGGTTGACGGTATAGCCCTTCTGGGTGAGATGTTCTACAAGTCTTAAGGCCAATTCAACCGCACCGTGGTCATTGGCAAGTACTACGTTAGCCATAGGTTCCTCCTAGGATGAGGATACTCTATTTGCCTTTTTCTGGCTACAGTGAAAGGTGAGTTGCTTCAGGGTGATAACTGCAGTAGAATAACTGAAATAAAGGAACTAACCCGTGGCAGAAATATTTGTTAGTGGTCATCGTAATCCGGATATGGACAGTGTCTGTGCTGCCTATAGCTATGCATACCTGAAAAACAAGCTTGATCCGTCCAATACCTACACCCCTGTGCGTTGTGGGAACCTCAACGACACAACCAAGGCCCAGTTCGATCGTCTGGGGGTTCAGGCCCCTGCCTTCATCAAGGATGTTCGTTCTCGAGTTGCCAGTGTCACGCGTGTACCCAAAACTGCCTTGCAGACAACAGACCCTGTCTACAATTTAGTCTCCTTCTATGGCAAGATNNGCAAGGCCAACCAGAGTTCTGTCATACCAATTCTGGAAGGGACAGTCTATAAAGGGCTTCTTAGTGTCGACGAGGTTAGTAGTTTCGTGCTTAGGGAAAATAGTGGAAGTCGTCCTGTCTACCATTTTGTTCCCGAGAATTTTCCTAAGGTGCTGAGGGGTAGATTCCTTAAGAAAGGGGAACTCTCTTCCTTTGATGCTCCTATCGTGGTAGGGGCGATGCGCTTCATAATCTTTTGCAAGCATATGGAAGCCCTTGGTGAGCAAAAGCCTATATTGGTGGTCGGTGATAGGGAAGATCATATTAGGAAAGCCATTGCTATGCAAATACCTGCCATCATTCTGACAGGTCTTGAGAATGGGCTCACTTCGGCTGTTGACTTCTCTTCCTACAAGGGGACGGTGTTCATCAGTGAGGAGGACACTGCAGAGTCATTGAGGCTGTTGCGGCTCACCATCCCGGTAACCCAACTGATAAGCAATGATCTTCCGGGCATTCAGGATGATACGCTCTTTGATGAAGCCAAGGCCATTCTTGCAGAGAGTGAGTTCCGAGGCCTCCCTATTTTTAAGGGGGATGAGTGGATTGGCTTTATAACCAGGAGGTGTTTCTTGGAAAAGCCCAAGACCAAGCTGATCATGGTGGACCACAATGAGCCCGATCAGGGTGTCCCGGGTATTGAGGAGGCTGAGGTTGTTGAGATCATAGACCACCACCGCCTCGGGGCTGCGAAGACCCGTCATCCCATCTACATCCGATGCGAACCCTTGGGCTCGACCTGTACCATCATCTATAATCTTTTTGTCCGTAATGAGGTTGCCATTCCTGAATCGCTTGCCAAGGTGATGCTCAGTGGCATTATCAGTGACACCATCATGCTCAAGAGCCCCACCACTACATTTGAGGACTTCACTGCTGTGCAGGATCTCTGTGCGATAGCAAATATTCCTGAAATGAGGGATTTTGGTGAGAAAATGTTCTCAAGCGGAGCTTCCCTTGCTAAGGAAAATCCCCGTAAGATGCTGGAATCTGATTTCAAGCAGTATGAGGAGTTCGGTATCAGGTTTGGTATCGGCCAGGTTGAAGTGACGACTCTCTCCGATTTGGAAGACTACAGGGAGGGATACCTATTGGAGCTAGAGCAGCTCAAGAGTGCATATGCCTTGTCTTGGGCCATGTTCCTAATAACTGATGTCGTGCGAGAGCACAGCGTGCTTCTGATGACACCGATGCAAGGCTATGAGAGAAAGCTCGCCTATGTCAGGGAGGCTGAGGGAACTTTCAGTTTGCCTGGGGTGCTATCGCGCAAGAAACAGCTGCTTCCTGAAATACTCAGAGTCCTTGGGGAGTGATCACTTAATCTCGCTGATGGAGTTTATCGAGGGGATGATCTTCAGGTTCTTGACAATTTTCTTGAAGTCATCCTCATGCTGGACCTCCATGGTAAAGGTCCCTATCAGCTTGCCTTCCTCGTCATCATGCAGTCTTCCCTCTATGAGGTGACCCTTGAACTTTCTGAGGGTCCCTTCAATCTCACCAAACAGGTCGTAGGTGCGTTTGCTCGAGACACTAAAGCGTTTGGTAAGCTTGGGGGACTCTGTCTCCCATTCCACTTCAATGGATCGGTCAACTATCTCGCTCATGTTCTTGAGGTTGGGGCAATCGCGCTTGTGTACGATGACGCCCCTTCCACGGCTGATGTACCCCACGATTTCATCCCCACGGACAGGGGAGCAGCATTGGGCGATGTGGATCATCATGTTTTTCTCGTCACCGACGACGAATTTCATCCGTGAGAGATCGACTACCTGGCGGACAATCTCATCTTCCTCAAGGGTAGGTGGTGTTATCTGTGGTTGTTCCACCTTTGTCTGGGCTTCAGAAATCTTCCGTTTGGCGATGATGTCCTTGTCGATGAGGATGTTCTCATCATACTTGTTCAGCCATGCCTTGATCTTCTTTCTGGCACTGCTGGTTTGCACGTAACGGAGCCACTGCACACGGGGCCTTGCATTGGGGGAGGTGAGGATCTCGATGACCTGCGTGTTCTTAAGCTGTGCATTAAGGGCGATAATCGAGCCGTCAGCCTTTGCCCCAGTGGTGTGGTTGCCGACCTCCGTATGGATCTGGTAGGCAAAGTCCAGGGGGGTGGCGTTCTTGGGAAGCTCCACAATATGTCCTTGGGGGGTGAATACGTAGATAGTATCCTTCAGGAGCTCGCCCTTGATGTCCTCCATATAGGACTCGCTGCTTTCAATTTCGCTGGACCAGGTCTTCAGCTTGCTTATGATCTTGGAGAACTGGTCGTTGTCCATTTTTGACCAGTTGCCGCTATCACTGCCGGTCTCTGCCTTGTATGTCCAGTGGGCTGCAACACCGTACTCGGCGGTGAAGTGCATTTCCTTAGTGCGAATCTGGATCTCCATCAGCTTTCCGTCAAGGGCCATGACAGTCGTATGCAGGCTCTGGTAGTTGTTGGCCTTGGGCATGGCGATATAGTCTTTGAAGCGGCCTTCGATGGGGGGCCACAGGCGGTGGATAACTCCGAGGATGGTATAGCACTCGGTAAGGTTGTTGCACAGGATCCTTACTCCTAGGATGTCGAAGATCTCATCGATTTCCTTTTTCCTTTTCTTCATCTTCATGTATACAGAGTAGGTATGCTTTGCCCGGCTGGTTACAAAGACATCGCTGAGATTGGCATCCCCGCAGGCGC
>DMAO01000171.1:540-7311 GCA_003446545.1 Sphaerochaeta sp. | reverse complement strand
GAAAACTGTACCTCTCGGTCCTGTCCTTCTAGAGGTAAAGAACTTGGAAAAGCAAAATACATTCTCTGATATAAGCTTCTTAGTGCATGCTGGCGAGATCCTAGGATTTTCAGGATTGGTCGGAGCTGGAAGAACCGAGGTTGTACGTGCCCTCACCGGAGCTGACAAGCTTGATGGTGGGGAGATATATGTCGATGGAAAGAAGACTAGAATAAAGAATCCGCGAGACTCCATCAGTGCCGGTATTGCTTTCCTGACTGAGGACCGTAAAGGTCAAGGACTTGTCCTGCTGCAGTCGGTGGAGTTCAATTCGACCTTGGTCAATTTGAAAGATTTTAAGACAAAAAAATTTTTTATCGATCTCCCCAAAATTCGCATGGCTTCACAAAAAATGGTCGAGGACATGCGAATCAAGGTGCCTTCGGTAGCTACTCTCACTGGGCAGCTCAGTGGGGGTAACCAGCAGAAGGTAGTCATCGCCAAATGGTTAATGACCTCTGCGAAAATCTTCATATTTGATGAACCTACTCGAGGTATCGACGTAGGAGCGAAGATTGAGGTCTACAATCTCATCAATGATCTTGTGAGCAAAGGTTGTGCTGTCATTATGATCAGCAGTGAGATGGATGAGTGTATGGGGATGGCTGACCGTATTGTAGTAATGCATGAGGGGTCCATCACCGCTGAAATTCAACGTGAAGAGTTCTCCCAGGAGAAAATTATGTATGCGGCTTCTGGCATTGTGCAATAAAGAGGAATAGATATGAACACATTGCGTTGTGGGGTAATTGGACTTGGGCGATTAGGGTATCGCCATGCGGCGAACCTTGTAGGAAGCGTTGCTGGGGCATCACTATATGCTGTTTCTGACAGTTCAAAGGACGCTCTGTTCCGTTTTGGTCAGACGTATCCTTCGGTTCTCCAGTTTTCTGATTACCAGGATTTGTTGGCCTTGAGGGATTTGGATGCAGTGATCATTGCGTCTTCAACAACTATGCATGCCCCCATGATAGAGGATGCCATCAGGGCTGGAAAAGCCATCTTTTGTGAGAAACCAGTCTCGTTGGATCTGGAGGAGGCCAAAGCCATCCAGACCTTGGTTATTGAGCATGATGCGTTTGTGCAGCTAGGTTTCATGCGACGTTTTGACACAGCCTATCGCAAGGCAAAAGAGAGGATCGATAGGAATGAGGTTGGCAGACCGATTTCACTTTTGGGTATCAGCCGCGACCCTTCATGTCCTCCTATCAAGTTTGCCGCTTCCAGCGGAGGCTTGATCCTCGATCTGTGTGTGCATGACCTTGACCTTTGCCGTTGGTATGCAGGAAGTGAAGCCGTGGAAATCTATGCCCGTGGTGGTGTAGTGCGCTATAAGGAACTTGCAGAGGTCAATGATATCGACCATGTCAATATTGATGTACGCTTTGCCAATGGGTTCCTCGCTTCCTTGGAAGGGAGCCGCAATTCACAGTATGGCTATGATGTACGTACTGAGATTGTCTGTAGTGAAGGAGCCTTGTTTGTTGGATCGCTACAGGATGCTCCTATGCAGCAGCTTGGGCCAAAGGGCATAAGAGTCGATACTATTCCAGGTTTCCTTGAACGGTTTGCTCAAGCCTATCTGCAGGAACTGGAATGTTTTGTTCTGGATGTTCTTGGTAAGAAAAAACCTTCAGTCGGAGTTGAAGATGGTGTTGCAGCCCTTGAACTCTGTCTTGCTGCAAATGTGTCCTTGGCTACGAATAGACCGGTAACAATTCCAAAATGATTAGCGATGATACATACACAAGGGAGATGAAATGATGAATGCACTGCTACAGAATATTAGGAAAACCTTTAAGAGACGGAAAAAAAGTGAAGGAAGACGAAGTTTCGGCATTTTGTTGAGCCTTATTGTCCTGTGTGCAATCATTGCAATCCTATCCCCACGATTCCTTACTATCGACAACCTTAGGAATGTCACCAGTCAGGCTACGGTCAGTGCTGTTGTCTCGATTGGTCTGTTTTTGGCAATCCTTACTGGAGGCATCGATCTATCAGTAGGCTCAATCCTTGCTCTTTCTATCATGATGATGGGTATCTTCCAGGTTAACCTTGGTCTTGATCCCTATCTCTCCATGCTACTCTGCCTGGGGGTTGGAAGCCTTGTTGGATTACTCAACGGCCTGTTGCTCACCAAGCTCAAACTCCCTCATCCGTTTATCTCCACCATGGGTACACAGAAGATTGCCCGAGGACTCTCTCTAGCAGTCACCGCTGCTGCTCCCATCAGTGGCTTTGCAGTTCCTGTTGAGTTTCTGGGCAGTCGCTCAATCGGACCTATCCCAGCTAGTGTTATCTTGGTCATTGTCCTCTATGTGACTATGTACCTCTTCCTCACCAATACCGCAACAGGTAGGCATATTTACGCTGTAGGAGGAAATGTGGAGGCAAGCCGCTTAAGTGGAATCAATGTGGACAAGGTGTTGTGCATCGTCTATACCCTCAGTGGGTTTATGGCTGCCTTGGGTGGAATCGTCCTTGTAGGACGGGTAAATGCTGCCTATCCCTTGGCAGGGCAGGATTATGAAACTGATGCCATTGCTGCTGTAATCATCGGTGGTTCCAGTTTCTCAGGTGGTGTAGGAAAGATCTACAACACGGTTGTCGGTGTTCTCATCATAGCCGTCCTTCGTAATGGATTGAATCTTCTGAACGTGGACTCGGCTTTCCAGACGGTGGCTATCGGTGTGGTCATTATCTTGGCAGTCTACCTTGATGTCATCAGGCAGAAGAAGTCCAAGATATCCAAATAGGTTTTTTTGGATTGCGTAGCAGTCCTGATGTTTAGTGTTCGTACTTCATTTCACGACAAGTTAAGGAGGAATGAGATGAAAAAGGTAAGTGTAGTAATTTTGATTCTGGCTTTGTTGCTAGTCTCGGCAAACATGTTTGCTCAAGGTAGCAAGGAATCATCTGATGATGGCGGAAAATTGAAGGTCGCTATGGTCCTGAAGACCCTCAGTAGTGAGTATTGGAAACGTGTTGTCAATGGTGCTGTGGAAGCTGCTGAAAAGTATGATGTCGAACTTATCAAGCTTGGACCTCCGAGTGAGGATGCAGTGGAGCAGCAGATTAACATGGTACAGGACGTATTGACTTCAAACCCTGTGGCTTTGGTTTTCTCTCCTTCACAACCAGCAACTGCAGTTAACGTACTGATGAAGGCCAAAGAGAAGGGCATCCCTGTAATCCTAGTTGATACTCCAATGGGTAATGACTTCACTGACTTTGCAACATTTATCGGTACTGAGAACTATGCAGCTGGTAAGCTTGGTGCTGAGGTCATGATCAAAGCTCTGGGAAAAAACAAGAAGGCTGTAGTCATCGAAGGTGCTCCTGGAAATCCGACCACAACACAGAGAGCTGATGGGGCTGAGGAAGCTTTCAAGGCAGCTGGCTACCAGATTCTTTCCCGCCAGCCTGGTTACAGTGATCGTGAACGTGCCTATACCACCATGCAGAACATCCTGCAAGCCAACAAAGATGTTGATGCAGTATTCTGCTCCAACGATGAGATGGCCCTTGGCGCCCTGCGTGCTCTGCAGCAAGCTGGTGTAGATGCGGCAGTTATGGGAACAGACGGTAATAAGGGTGCTCTTGAGTCCATTATTGCCGGAGGACTCTTTGGTTCAGCAGCTCAGAAGCCCGAGATGATGGGTTATCTTGGTGTTGAATATGCAGTCAAGCTTGCAAGAGGCGAGACCATTGAGAAGAGAATCGATAGTGGTGTAGATATCATCACCATTGAGACAGCTCAAGCTGCCCTTGATAGCTTGAAATAGTCAAAATTTGCTAGTGGGGGCTTTCATATGAAGGCCCCCACTTTTGGGTTCCAACAAAGTTTTACTAGAAATAGTGGGGGATCAGATGCAAAGCCAGAATATTGCAATCGGAATCATAGGGACAGGAGGTATGGGAGGATCCCATGCTTTGAATCTTTCACAGCAGGTAGTCGGTGCCCGTCTGGTTGCATTATGCGATGTTGATCAGGTTCGCCTTGCTTCTCTTGCCCTGGAAGTAGGTCAGCCTCGTCTTTACTCTGATCCATTCTCTCTCATTGGAGATCCTTTGGTTGAGGCTGTCATCATCGCCTCCCCTGATGTGACGCATGCCCAATATGTGTTGCATGCGCTTTCCTTGGGAAAGCCGGTATTTTGTGAAAAACCTCTTGCCTCCACGCAGAAGGATGCTCTTGCGATACTTCTCAAAGAGGTAGAGATCGGCAAGAAACTGGTTTCTGTGGGCTTCAACCGACGTTTTGATCCTTGGCATCAGAAACTTAAGGAGAAAGTGGCAAGCAATGTCCTAGGTATTCCCCTCCTTTGGAAGGGTTTTCATCGTAATCCCAGTGCCATGTACAACACAGGAGGTCCCTTCATCCTCAACAACTCAGCAGGACATGATGTGGACTGCGTTCGTTGGGTCCTTGACTCTTCGATCATAGAGGTCCAAAGCTATGGTATCAGATCAAGGTCGAGCCTTCCTGATGATGCTCGTGACCTGCTCATCGTGAACATGCTGATGGAAAACGGTTCCCGTGCCATTGCAGAAGTCTATGTGAACGCTTCCTATGGGTATGAGGTCGGCCTTGAGGTGGTCTGTCAGGAAGGGACAGTCTCAACTCTTCCTGTTGAACGGACCTTTGTCAGGAATAAGGGAAACAAGGGTGTATATGTTTCAGATGATTTTAGGGCATATTTTGCAGATTCCTATCTGTTTGAGATGCAAGATTGGGTCAACACCCTGCTTTCAGGCACACCATTCAGTGGTTCTGACGCTTGGGATGGGTATGCTGCGCTTGTGGTGACCGAGGCTGCCGGCGAATCCTTGGTAGCTGGTGTCCCGGTACGCCCATGCTATGAGGAGAAGCCTGCCTTGTATAGGAGGGAGACCCTATGATGATTCGATCCTTGATGACCGACTCTTTGGGAAGCCTCACTTTTGAGGCTATGCTGAAGGAGGCCTCCGTCTTAGGCTTTGAGGAGCTTGAGTTCGGAACCGGCAACTGGTCTGGGGCCCCCCACCTGAAGTTGGATACCCTGCTTGCAAGTTCTGGAGCGCGAGAGGATTTCTTGGGACTTCTGGAAACATACGCTTTAGGGATATCTGCCCTTAACTGTTCAGGCAACACCCTTGCCCCAAACTCGATGGGCCTTGCACATCAGGAGGTAGTCCATAAGACATTCGCTCTTGCAGCATTGTTGGGGGTTAAGCATATAGTGATGATGAGTGGCCTTCCTGGAGGTGCCCCAGGGGATACCGTCCCCAATTGGATTACCACCAGTTGGCCGCCGAAGAATTTGGAAAACCTTTCTTGGCAGTGGAAAGAGTGCCTCATCCCTTATTGGAAAGAGCTAGTCAAAGAGGCTGCAGAAACAGGAATTGAAAGTATCGCCTTGGAGAACCACGGCTCACAACTGGTATACAATGCCCGTACTCTCAAGATGCTTCGCTCTGAAGTTGGGGCTATGGTCGGTATGAACCTTGATCCCAGCCATCTCTTTTGGATGGGAGGAGACCCTCGTGCGATGGCTCGCTCCCTTGGGGATATGATTTATCACGTCCATGCCAAGGATGTGCGCGTGGAGTTCGGTATGCATGAGGCCGATGGCCTACTTGATACGCGTTGCATCGATGATTACGCATCTCGCGCCTGGAACTATGTTGCCTTGGGTCATGGACATGACCTGCTCTGGTGGAAGGAGTTTTTCTCGATCCTTACTATGGTTGGCTATGATGGACCGGTAAGTCTGGAGATGGAAGACAAGACCATGGACCAGCTTACAGGGACTCGCAAATCTATGGAAGTGCTCAAGGAAGCGCTTCCCCGTATGGACAAGGAGTAGGGTATGCTTCGTTTTTCTGCAAATATTGAGATGCTTGGAACTCATGTGGGCTTCTATGACCGCTTCAAGCTTGCCAAGCAGTCTGGTTTTGATGCAGTGGAGTTCTGGTCCTCCGAAGGGAAGGACTTGAAGAGAATAGCCTCCCTCAGTAGGGAGTTTTCCCTCCCTGTCAGTTCCCTTTCAGGTGACGGGCCCTCTTTTTCCCTCTGTGACGACTCCCATCGCAAGGGGTACATCGAGTATGCACGGTCTGCAATTGAGGCGGCCACCCTCGTAGGGTCTCCGCTCATCGTCCTCCATTCCAATGCATTGGGGGAGGGGGGTGTGGTCATGGACAGCTATGCTGGTGTCTCAGAGCATCGTCTCTATATGAACATGGCACTGACGCTCTCCCTTCTTGCCCCCTATGCCCAAGAGGCTGGCATCAAATGTGTGCTTGAGCCACTGAACATCCACGTCGACCACAGGGGGAACCTGCTTCGCACCATCGCAGACGCCGTCGAGGTGGTACAGGCTGTCGGTTCTCCCTCTGTACAGGTGCTGTATGACCTCTACCATATGCAGATCGAGAGTGGCAATCTGCTTTCTGTCTTTGCCCAGAACAAGGAGCATATCGGACATATCCATATAGCGGACAATCCCGGGAGGCATGAGCCAGGGACCGGAGAGATCAACTACAGAACTGTCTTAGCAGGATTGGATAAACTTGGGTATGAGGGTGTGGTGGCTTTTGAACTTTCACCGCTTTCTACCTATGAGAGGGCCCTAGAAGCTATCATGGCACTGAAAACGTTTGTATAATTGATTCCCCAACGAGGCGAGAGTAGCAAAAGCATCACCATGGTTCCATTACCGAGCGAGGGAGGGGAAAGCAAGGTGAGAT
>DMAO01000171.1:0-517 GCA_003446545.1 Sphaerochaeta sp. | reverse complement strand
TGGGGTATTGATACCTTTCATTATTGTGTTTCAATTCATCTTTGGGGTACTATGCATACAGATGCGTCAAAAGGTCAGGGTGTAGTTCATGGTTAGTATCAAGGATATTGCAGAGATTTCAGGGGTTTCAGTCTCAACAGTCTCTCGGGTCATAAACGGGAAGGACTGTGTGAGTCCTGAGAAGCGGGCCAAGATCATGCAGGCTGTGAAGAGTACCGGGTATGTTCCCAACAGGGCAGCACGCGACATGGTTCTGAAGCAGACCTTCAAGGTTGCAATTATCATTCCGGAAGGGTTCAACATGTTCCAACGCCAGCTCTTTTCCGACATAGAGCGCCATCTGCATCAGTTTGGCTATCGGTCGAGCCTTTACTTTTCAGCAGTCGGGCCAGTTGGGGAAGCAGCTTGCCTACGCAGGCTCAAAGGGGAACGCCTCGATGGGGTTATCTTCCTCCATGAGATAGCAATGCCTGAGTTCCATGAATTTTTGGACAAGAACAACATCCCCACGGTCTTG
>DMAO01000071.1 GCA_003446545.1 Sphaerochaeta sp. | reverse complement strand
TGATTGAGGCATGGTTGAGCTCATCGCTGATGACTGTATCCTCTTCACCCAACAGTGGCTCAAAAAGAGCACCGTTGGCATCGAAGCAGGAGGAAAAAAGGATGGTGTCGTCCGTCTTGAGAAAGGAGCTTATCCTCCCTTCCAGTTCCTTGTGGATACCTTGGGTCCCACAGATGAACCTTACTGAGGAGAGGCCATATCCCCACCTGTCCATAGCACCCTTGGCAGCCTCGACAACCTCCAGGTTGTCAGCGAGACCAAGGTAGTTGTTTGCACAAAAATTGCGTACGCTCACCTCACCCACTTCGATTGAAGCTCCCTGCCTACTGGAGAGAACCCGCTCCTTCTTGTCCAAGCCTTCCATTTCCAGTTGGTCAAGGAATTCCCGCAGTTCTTTTTCAACGGTCTTGTTCATCTTACTCCCTCCCTCTGATGGTATCGAGCATATCCTTAGTCATCGCAGCAAGTTCAAACTTGGGCTTCCAATCCCACTCGACCCTTGCTGCATAATCCTCAAGGGCATCCGGCCAGGAGTCGGCTATCGCCTGCTTGACCGGGTCTATCTCATACGAAATGGTGAAATCGGGGATATGGGTCCTGATGTAGGCAGCCTGCTCTTCTGGGCAGAAGCTCATGGCTGCAATGTTGAAGGCATTGCGATGGCGCAGCCTGCTGGGATCGGCTTCCATGATCTGGATGGCGGCTTGGACTGCATCGGGCATATATATCATATCCAAGTAGGTATCCCCCCGCAAAAAACACGTGTAGTGATGCTTGCGCACCGCTTCGTAATAGATTTCCACCGCATAGTCTGTGGTACCGCCTCCGGGAGGGGTCAGATTGCTGATGACCCCAGGGAATCTGGTGCCTCGCGTATCCACATCGTACTTATGGTTATAGTAGTCGCAAAGCAACTCGCCTGCAACCTTGGTAACCCCATAGATGGAGGTAGGACGCTGGATAGTGTCCTGGGGGGTGAACTTCTTGGGAGTTGTAGGACCAAAGGCTCCGATGGAGGAAGGGGTGAAGACAGCACAGCCCATCTGACGCGCTATCTCGAGTGTGATCATAAGACCGCCCATGTTGATGTTCCATGCATTGAGCGGATTGCGCTCTGCAGTTGCAGAAAGGATGGCTGCCAGATGGTAGATGGTATCTATGTTGTGTTTCTTCACAATCTCAAGGACAGCCTCCCCGTCTCTGCAATCAACCTTGTAGAAAGGCCCACCCTGTACCAGAGGCACATTGATGTCATCACGTAAATCAGTCAGTACGACATTATCATTGCCATACCGTTTGCGACATTCGTATGCTATTTCCGAACCAAGTTGCCCTAGTGAACCTATGATTAGAATACGTTTCATAAACACCTCCGAAAATGCCTTTCCTTGACAATAGCGCAGAGCAATATTACAATGTACATGTTTAGTATATTGAACAATTTTCACTATGTCAAACTCAAGGGGAAGGAGTCACCATGGAAATCAACCCTCCTGCAATCGGAAAGAACATACAACGGCTACGAAATAACAGAAAGCTCACCCTCAACGTACTATCAGAGAGGTCGGGGGTATCCAAGGCCATGCTCAGCCAGATTGAAAGCGATAAGGTAAACCCTACCGTCGCAACAGTGTGGAAGATCGCCAGAGGCCTTAATGTGGAGCTCAATGACCTCCTTGATGCACAAGGAGAACCCAAGAGAGTCTTTTCTCTCAACCCCGCAGGTGATGAGGGGCCGAAGCTGGAGACCCACGATAAGGGTGTCACCATCAAGATTCTCTCCCCTTTACATATGGTGGAGGATCTTGAGATGTATCTTATTTCCTTTGACGGACACTCCAAGCTCGAGAGTGAACCACACTACCCAGGAACGCAGGAATACCTGACCGTGGTCAAGGGTGCTGTGGAGGTGACTGTAGGGGAAAACACTGCAGAGCTTCACAAAGGCGACTTCCTTGTCTACCACTGTGACATCGAGCACTCCATTGCCAACCATTCTTCTACCCAACCTGCCCAGGTTCATATGGTTGTGAGGTTCTCCCCAGAAAAAAGATAAGAGAAAAGCGATTAGATAAAAAACGATACTACGCATATCTGAACCCAAGCTGCCACCCGGCGGCTCTCAGATTCCGAGGACAGTGCCATAATTCACATGCAGAACTTGAGCGAATCTCTTTTTTTCTGAGAGGTAATTGTAGTTGTCTCTTCCCTTTTTGCCCTGGCAATCTCGGGCAGAAATTCAAGCAGTTCAGTAAGCTTGTGGCATCGTAGCCTTCTCCGGAAAGCTTCCAGACCCTGCTGCTTGGTGAACTCGTAGATCCCCGTTGCTCTTCACCTGGATGTAGCTCAGCTGTATCATCTTCTTGGCTACCGCAACACCCACAACCGGTTTGCTCTTGCCCATCAGCCTTCTCATACTTGTCGATATCGGCGAGCAGTAGTCCTTGCAGCGTCTTCNNCTTCCTGTCAATCTTGTCGGGATGCATAAGGATGTGGAGGGACTTCCCATCCACTCTCCTAGATCCCACCAGTGAGCAGTCATACCCGTCTCTACCATTCTTAGTGTCAGCAATAGCCTTTACGAACATCTGATGCCTGCATACATATCAATTGCAATATTTGTGAGTGAGCCAAAATTATTTTAAATTGCTAGACGCTTGGAAATAGCCTCATGGTAAGAGATTAGGTAAGGTTTCAAGCCGGAATACGACAGCTCAAGTAGGCTTCCTGCTCA
>DMAO01000174.1 GCA_003446545.1 Sphaerochaeta sp. | reverse complement strand
CATCGACAATTTTCACTTCAGTTCCTACAAGGGGACTGACGGTACGCTTGATGCCATGGTTCAGGTTCCTGACTGCAACTACAGGAGCACTTTCGGTCAAACCATACCCATCAAGGAGCTTGATCCCGATGGAAGAGAAGAACATGTCAACGCTCTCACTAAGAGAGCCTCCCCCACTGACACCAGCGATGAAGTTCTTGCCCAGCTTCTGCTTTACCTTGCCATAGACTAGGTGATCACCTAGCTTGTAGAGGGGAAAGAGCAAGGCCGTAGGAAGAAAAGATTTCACTATATCAAGGAAACGAATGTGCTTTTTGAAAGTGGCCACTTCACCAACCAAGAGATCTCTATTGTTATTATAGTGCTTGGCTACAGAGACGAAGAATGCAAAGAGAGTTTTTGAGACAGGACTCTTTGCCTTCATGCTGTTGAACACACCACTTTTGACCGCTTCCCAGATTCTAGGAACAGATCCCATCCAATGGGGGTTCACCAACGAAAGGTCTGCAATAAGAATTGATCCAAGGGGCTTGGAGTATGCAATGGTAGAGGCCTGGCTGACAATTACATATTGAAGGATCCTTTCAAAGGAGTGCCATACAGGAAGGACGCTGAGCCATTTCTGCCCAGGAGCAAGAGAGGTGATTACCTTAGGTAGTGCCTCCAATTGATAGGTAAAGTTCGCGTGTGAGAGTACGACACCCTTTGGTTCACCGGTTGTCCCACTGGTAAAGATGATGGTTGCTGTCTCGTCTGCCTTTCCCTTCAGCCTTTCGTCTTCAATGCTCTGCGCAACAGAGGAATCATTCAAAAGCTGATGACCTTCGCTTAGTAACCCCTCAAGAAGCAGGACCTCTACGCCTTCGGTGATGGTTGCAGCAGCAAGGCTCTCGGAGGTGAATTCCCTGTCCATGACAACAAAATGCTTCAGAGCAGGAAGTTTATCCTTGAGATTGAGAACCTTGCGAAGCTGTACGGCATTTTCCACAAAGCAGAAACTAGCTTCTGTGATACCAAGGATGAAGCTGATCTCATACGGCATGGCATCACGCCCGCGAGGGACGTCAGCCGCCCCAAGGGTCAGGATAGCCAGGTCACTGAGAAGCCATTCACTGCGGTTGTCACTGATAAGGCCTACAGTATCCCCACGCTTCATTCCACGATGGGAAAGGGATGCTGCCAATGCATTGACATCACTGTAGAGCTGGGAGTAGGAGACACTTTGAAATACACCACTCTTGTCCTTGCTCATCTGCACTGAGTAACCTGGATAGGTCTTGACAATGTTTGTAAATATCTGCGGAATGGTTTTATACATACTAATTCCTCCATGGAAAGCCTATCTTTTTATATAACACTTATTCATATTTTGTCAATCTGTCAGAATAGTAATTCAGAGCATTTTGCTGTTTTTTGCTAAAAACCTAGAACATAAACAATAATCAAAAGGTAAAACCCAACAGAGAAGGAGAGAGTTCGCAGAGAAAGAATTACAATTGGGAGGGGAATAAGGCTGTTTTTACAAGAAAAACCTTCCCTCACCGAAAAACTGCCCATACTCGCCCATTCTTGACTAGAAAGAGGCAAAAAACCATAATGCAAGGATACTTTTCGAAGGAGCATTCCCCATGAACGAACGGATTTCCGCGTTGCTCAAGAGAGAGCCAAGCCCAGAGGTCGTCAAAGCTGAAGGTTGGGTACGTACCAAACGTGACAGCAAGACCGTATGTTTCCTTGAGGTGAACGATGGTTCATGCCTCAAAGGGCTGCAAGTTGTCATCGACAAGGAGCGGTTCGCCAATGACGGCTTGCTTGACTCCCTCTCCACTGGTTCTTCAGTTATCTGCAAGGGCCCCATTGTTGAAAGTGCAGGCGGTTCACAGCGGGTAGAGATGGCCAGCCTGGACATCACCCTTGTCGGCGACTGTCCTACTGAGAGCTACCCCTTGCAGAAAAAACGTCATACTATCGAGTACCTCAGGGATATCGCTCACCTCAGGCCCAGGACAAATATGTTTGGCTCTGTGACACGGGTACGCAACACCCTCTCTTATGCTGTACACCAGTACTTCCAGGAGAATGGGTTTGTCTATGTGAACACCCCTATCATCAGCAGCAGCGATGCAGAGGGAGCGGGCCAGCAGTTTCTGGTCACTACACTCGACCCCAAAAACCCTCCTTTGACTAAAGAAGGTGATGTTGATTTTTCCAAGGACTTCTTTGGCAAGAAATCCTTCCTTACCGTAAGTGGACAACTTGAAGGCGAAACCTATGCGATGGCAATGAAGAACATCTACACCTTCGGGCCCACCTTCAGGGCAGAGAACTCCAACACCAAGCGACACCTTTCAGAGTTCTGGATGGTGGAGCCAGAGATGGCCTTCTGTGATATCGAAGGGAACATGGAGATTGCAGAGTCCTTCCTGAAGTACCTATTCACCTCTGTGCTTGAGAATTGTGAAGAGGACATGGCGTTCTTCTCTAAGTTTGTAGAGAAAGGCATGGTCGATACCCTCAGAAGCATTGTGGACACTCCCTTTGTACGTCTGACCTACACAGATGCGGTCAAGGAACTGGAGAAGCATGCTTCGAAGTTCTCCTTCCCTGTTGCCTGGGGAAATGACCTGCAAAGCGAGCACGAGAAGTTCCTCACTGAGATTGTCTTCAAGAGCCCGGTCATAGTCACAGACTACCCCAAGGACATCAAGGCCTTCTACATGAAGCTCAACGCTGATGGCAAGACGGTACGTGGCATGGATGTGCTTGTCCCCCGCCTTGGTGAGATCATCGGAGGATCTGAGCGTGAGGCAAACCTTGATACCCTTACCCAGCGCATGCTTGAGATGAAACTCAAGCCTGAGGACTACTGGTGGTATCTCGACCTCAGAAGGTTTGGTTCTGTCCCCCATGCAGGATTCGGCATGGGCTTTGAGAGGGTGGTGCAGTATGTAACAGGCATGGCCAACATCCGTGACGTCATCCCATTCCCCAGGGCTCCAAGGCTCTCAGACTTTTAGGAATACAACAAGATGGCGGCTGAAAAGCCGCTATCGTTGTCTTGCCTACCAAAAGAGAAATTCTTAGTATCGGGAAAATTCCATCAGATGCTTCATCAACATAAAGACTGTAGTGGAGGACTCCTCCTTTGCTGGAGGGAAGTGGTCAAGCCTTTCATATATCTTCTCGGCTCTCTCTACAGCAAGGTCATTACGACTTTTTCCTGTCTGGGACTCCTTGCCAAACATCAGATTAAAGAGATCTGATGTGATGATTTTACAGCCATCCCCATCATAGGATACGCCATACAGCTGTAGCTCATGGTTTAGCATTTCGTTGTATCTTCTCCGATGAAGAGCTCCTCCTTGATGATCGTTGAAGTGCAGGAGAATCCAATATTCAAAAGCCTGATTTGAATAGACAGCATGAAAATTTTTTGTTTTTGCTATCTGAAGAGCATTATTGAAATCATGGGGAGCAAAATCATCCTTGTCGAAGACACACCAGACCTCATCATACCTAGTATTTTTAGCAAGGGTCTCGGCTCTCTCAAACCAAGAAAACAGTATTATAACCTTCCCCAATAGCCTGTATCGTTGCCGATCGTAGCTTCAACTGATTGAAATATGAGATTTCAGTGTTCTCCCCTTCACAAACAATAAGAATTGTCGGAGAGGGAACAAGGTGAGGCCTTTTCCTTTGTAACGAGTGTTTTTCTTTTCTACGTTTCTTCTCTATTTCTCTTGAAGCCATTACTTCTCCTTCTCGCAAACCAACTCTTCATAGCTATCAAGATGATTCAGATAGGGGATAGCTCCATACTTACCCTTAAGATAATTGGTTTCAAAATTTTCATTTGCACGAACCTTTTGTGCTTTAAAATCGGAAAGAGAATACAGATGCGCAGCTTCAAACCTATCCTTTTCAACGAACCAAAGCTGATCTTTCCTCAGTAGCTCAGACCGAAGAAAAACTGAATTCTGGGAGGTGATGATAAGTTGAGAACCCTGCTTATTCAGCTTTTGATCATTGAACAGTGAAAACAATTTCAACACCAAGTTAGGATGCAGCCTTGCATCAAACTCATCTACAAAGAGGATCCCCCCTGATTCAAGTGTATCAAGGATAGGTCCTGACAAGTAGAAATACTTTTGAGTCCCATGCGATTCATCCTCGTCCATAGAAAATGTTGTGTTTCCGATAATCTTGTTTGATGCATCATACTTATGATGGGTCGTTTCAGATTTGGTATAGATTTCAGCTTTCTCATTGAGAATTTTATCACGCAAGAATTCTCTCATTTCAGCAGACATTTCATCTGTGATGTCTTCTTCACTAAGTGTTTTTGATGAAATGTCCTGAATGGCAAAATCTGCAAATTTGATGAGATTCAACATTTTCTCATGACAATCCTGCTGATTGATCCTTCTCATGGTATATCCTTTATATCCATCCTCTCTAATACTCGAAATTATTTTGCACTTCTTCATAAACCAATTGAGCACATCAGTACATATTTTATCATTGAATTGGGCAGCAACAGAAAGCATGAGGGCGTTGGGCCGCACCAAGTTCTCCTTATGTAGCATCGCCCCTTTTTTGAAGTAGGTAGAATGGCTTTCAACGGTACCTTCTACAGCATCCCGATAAAAGACCTGAAACTCGTAAGCCCTTGGCTTATAGAAAAGCCACTCGGAGAGCACCTTGTCTTTTGTTACCTCAAACCCATATCGATACATGGCGCCATTATACAGGAACACTATCTCAAATTCAGAGGGTTCATGTTCTGTTGCTTCAGAAAGAAGAAAGGGTTGCACATCAATGCCCTGGCCTTGTTGGCCCTCCTTTGAGGAGTTAATGACAAGCCGTTTGAAAAAGACCAAGGACTCAAATAGTTTTGTCTTACCCGCAGCATTAGCCCCATACACCACAGCAGAACGAAGTACTCGCAGATTCTTATCAGCAATGAACTGAATATTCTCATTCTCACGAGTAGTCTTGTCATAGTTAGATGCAATAAAGCTAATGGTAGCCTTTTCTTTGAAAACTTTGTAATTCTTCACAGAGTATTGTAAAATCATAATTTTACCTTTTTAAACGTATATTTGTTTTAAACTATCACTATATTCATATACTAATACTATAAAATAGGTTTTTCAACAATAAACACACTTAAAAAAGATATTTGTTTTTACTATCTATGTTCTGAGAATCTTTGAAGGAAACCGTATATATGTTTTCATCCCCTTCCCCAGGGCTCCAAGGCTCTCAGACTTTTAGGAATACAACCAGATGGCGGCTGAAAAGCCGCCATCACTCTATGCATCCCCAAAATACTACTCTCATTGTCTCACACTTGATATTGTACCCAGTTGACATGGACTGCCTTCTTTTCTATGCTAAAGCCCATACACCAATGCGGGGGGACTCTTCGGAGTT
>DMAO01000238.1 GCA_003446545.1 Sphaerochaeta sp. | reverse complement strand
AGCAGGAATACCTGCTGTAGAACAGGTCGCAGGCGCTTACTTCCAATTTGCAACTCCGCCAGGAGGGACCTTGGGTGATTTCACCCTAGAATCATCATATCATTTGTGGATCTTATCATTCATTGAAAGTATCTCTATTGATGGATCAATCTCTGCAATCCCCTTCTTCATGACTGATTACTCCAGCGGTTCACCTAACTATATCAACATCAACTCAGTCGACCCTACCGTATATGCTTCACTGAACATAGAGCAAACCCCGGAGCAAGCTTCCATCTCCTTATTCGATGCAGCTGGAAGCAACAAGAGACAGGTCGGTGTGGCCCGGATAACTCTCAGTGGCTTTCAAAGCACTGACACCTATGGGGTTTCCATCAGCTTTACTGATGGGAACGGGAGCACAACCTCCCAATTCCGCCTCAAGCATGCTGATTTCAATGCATACATACCCTTCAGTCTTACCCTCGACACTCAGCCGATCGAAAATGAGGTGCCTGTAAACTGGAACAATCTTTCCTATGGAAGCAACAATACCAAAAACCTGTATGTAACAGGCATAGACTATGCGACTGCACAGACTAGTATTTCAGGACTGTATTCAGATGATATCTATGTGACCATCATACCCTTGGATACCAATCTGGTTGGTCTGTAAGGCTGGTTTGAAAATTTTATAGGCTACTACAAACTAAAACTCCCTCAAGCTTGCACCCTTGGGGGAGTTCCGCATTAATGCGGGCAATGTGTCCTGTCGTTACCTCTGGAAAGAGGGGGAAAAAAACGAACAGGCACGTACTGTGGTTGTATTGATGACATAAGTCTATCACACCACAAGTTCGGACATGAATACTATACCAGCATTTTTCTCTTTTGTTAAGCCTTTTGTCAAAATATTATCAAAATCATGCATAATCACGGATTACGAGGATTTTGTACCCTATTTCTCTCAACTAGCGAAACATCTCCACAAGTAGTGAAATTGTTGAGCGAACAGTCATGGTACCCGCAGGAATCTCCGTAGCCATGTCATATGCTTCATTGGCCATCATTTTCATCGCTCGCGGCTCATAAGCGCTGGCAACAGAAGACTCGCTCATGGTAATGGGAGAGCCAACCTGCATGTTGGCACTCTTTGCATAGACCTCTGCCTTTGCCAAAGCAGCAGCGACTGCCTTCTGCCTAGCTTCAGCCAAAGCCTCGCTCTTGTCTTCCTTATCAAGGCGAACTGAGTTGAGAGAGATGCCGCTGATCTCTCCAAGCTTGTCTATTATCATACCCAAGCCGGGAAGGTCACGGACAATGACGGTAAGGCTCTGACTTGCAATCTGGCCTTCCAGGGTCTGGGTGTTATCAATCCACTTGTACGAGGGACGCAGGTTCAGGGATGTGGTTTTGATGTCCTTGTCTTCAATCTGGCTGGAACGAAGCACATCCAGGATTGCAGACATCTTCTCATTTGCCAGGGCCTGAGCCTCTTTTGTGGTCTTTCCCAACTCACTCACCTGAATAGAGAAAGAGGCGATATCAGCTGTAAGCTCAACCTCCCCACTGCCTGAGACCTGTATGGTCCGAACAATATCCTTCGTTGCCAAGCAGGAGGAAAGAAGAGCGACCATCGCAAGTGCGAGAACGAGAGTTGCTAAACGTTTGGTTTTCATAGTATCTCCTGTGTTTTTCATAGAGTATGTTGCCTCTCAGTTCGGTTGTATGGAGGTTACCAATTCGGGTCTCTTCTGCGCTTCCCTGAGAAAGAACCCCAGAGCCATCATCATGATCCCATTGTCATAGAGGCCTGTTCCCATGGAGGCTATCACCTCCTCAACAGGGACGGAGAAAACATCCAGCTGTTCATTCGCATCAAGATTCTGCGAAGCGACATGGCGTACCCCTTCGACCAGGTAAAAGTTGGAACGGTTGTTCATGAACGCAGAATTGGGATTGACATTGCCCAAAAGACAGGTCTTTTCAGCCTCAAGACCCGTCTCCTCGACCAGTTCACGTAGGGCCGCAAGCATTGAATCCTCGTCCTTCTCCACCACTCCTGCAGGGAATTCCCTGGTCACAGTGGAGGAACCGTGACGGAATTGGTCGACCATGACAAACATAGGCTTGCCGTCTTCTCTGCGGTACCAGGGAAGCACGGTAACCCAGTTGGGGCTATCCACCTCAATGAAGGTGGATGACCTTCCGTCGGTAGAAGTGCGTACTACGGTACATACATCAAAGATAGGCCCCTTGAACACCCTCTCGCGCATACCGGATTTCCACATGAGATGACTCATTTCCCCACTGTCTTCATTGAATGGATTAAACATGTGCATCACCCCTTATCCGAACTGGCCGCTGGAAACTCGGTCGAGCGGGAGGAGGAACAGGCCGTACCGTCGTTGATCAGACGCGCTATCTCCTTGATAGCCATTGATGAAGGACTGTTAGGCTGAAGGGAGAGGTAATTCTTACCAGCATCTTCTGCCTCCATCAGGGAGACTTCCAATGGGATCCTACCGAGATAGGGGGCTCCCATATCCAAGGCCATCTTCTTTCCCCCTCCGATTCCAAACAGAGGAAGCTCGGTCTTGCAGTTGGGGCATATCAGGCCACTCATATTCTCCACCACACCCAAGATGGCAACGCCCATCTTACGGGAGAAGTTCACCGAACGGCGGGCATCAAGGATTGCAACCTCCTGAGGGGTAGTCACGATGATGGTACCTGTAAGCTCGGGAATAGTCTGGCAGACTGTCATCTGCTCATCCCCTGTTCCGGGAGGCGAGTCGATAAGCAGGTAGTCAAGCTCACCCCAATCCGCCTGTGCAAGAAACTGGCGAATGGCTGCCATCTTCATGGGACCACGCCATACTATGGGAGCATCTGGCTCGGTTATGGCAAAGGCAAGGCTCATGACCTTCAGGTTTTTCCTTGCCTCAACTGGAAAGAATGACGACCCCCCATTATCAGTCTCCAGGATTCCTGCCTCGCAGCCAAGCATCTTCGCCACGTTGGGTCCATGCAGGTCGGTATCGAGGATTCCAACCCTACAGCCGCTGTCGACCAGGGCATTGGCCAAATTGATGGTGACAGTAGTCTTACCAACCCCACCTTTTCCACTCATAATAAGAATCTTTCTTCCAATCTTATCCATATGTGTTCGTATTGCCTTGTCTTCGGCGATACGCTGTGCAAAATCTATTCCTTCAGACATCAGATTCAACGCTCCTTGGGACATGTACATCCTCTGAAAAGATATGACAAAGAAGCGAAAGGGACAAGGGAGAAGAACCATTTCATGGGAAAAGAATCACCGCAGAAAGATTCTTCTCACAATATTGGAACAACACTCACGATCCGTACCAGATATTATTGAGTGGTCCCCCATGTTACCGGTAAATAAGAATATTTCCTTGCAAACCAACTAACTGGGGCCACTTCTTCATCCTTTTTACTAACGTACCCCTCGGAGATTCATTACTTTGGGCACCAGGCCTACTGACCCTTTAGTAATTATGTATCCCACCATTACTTGAAACAAGATAAGAAAATCCTATATACTGAAAATCGGTGAATTTTCGTAGTCTTAGGCTATGACACTATAAAACTATTAGGAGTTCGTATGGTATTCTTAACGCAACTACCAAAAGAACAACTCATTGCCCAGCTGAATAACGGTGTAATACTTATGTTTCTCGGCATCGGCACTGTGTTCGTGTTCCTTACGTTGCTGGTTTTTTTGACCAAAGGCCTCAGTGCCTTTGTCAGGAAATTCTTTCCTCAAAAAAGTCCAGCCGTCGTACAACGACCCGCATCAGCAGCAGTAGCCGTAGGCTCTGCCCCCGATGCAGAGATCGCTGCAGCCATTGTGGCCGCATTCGTCAAATCAAAAGAATAAGTTACCACCGGAGGTCATTCTCAAATGAAAAAGCAAGTCAAATTCATGTGCACCGCTTTTCGCGACGGATTCCAGTCAGTATATGGTGCCCGTGTATTCACGAAGGATTTCATGCCCGCTGTAGCAGCAGCGTGTGAAGCCGGAATTAACCATTTCGAAGCTGGTGGTGGAGCCCGTTTCCAGTCGCTCTACTTCTATACCAATGAAGACGCCTTCGCCATGATGGATGAATTCCGCAAGGTAGCAGGACCCGATGCAGACCTCCAGACCCTCTCAAGAGGTGTCAACGTTGTTGGTCTGGATTCCCAGCCAAGGGATATCATCAAGCTCCATGCAGACCTTTTCAAGAAGCATGGAATATCTTCCATCCGTAACTTCGATGCACTCAACGATGTGAACAACCTCATCGACAGTGGCAAGGCCATCAGCGATGCAGGTCTGCGCCATGAAGTGACTGTTACCATGATGAGCCTTCCCCCCAAAACCGAAGGCGCCCACGATCCTGATTTCTACGAGGGAGTCCTCAAGCAGATCATGGATGCAGGCATCAAGTTTGAATCAGTATGTTTCAAGGATGCATCAGGTACTTCCAAGCCTGCGTTTGTTCATGAGACGATCAAGAGGGCACGCAAGTTGCTTGGCAAGGACATGAACATCGTGTTCCACAGCCATGAGACTGCCGGTGTCTCAATCCAGCAGTACATGAGCGCCATTGAAGCAGGAGCCAACCAGGTTGACCTTTCAATGAGCCCCGCTTCCGGTGGAACTTGTCAGCCTGACATCATCACCATGTGGCATGCCCTTCGTGGTACCGATTATGATCTTGGCATCGATATCGACAAGGTGCGTAAGGCTGAAGCTGTATTTCAGGACTGTATGAAGGACTACATCGTGCCCCCCGAAGCAACCACAGTTAATTCGGAAATTGTATTTTTCCCCCTTCCTGGTGNNGAGGAGCTCTCACTGCAAACACCCAGATGCTTCGCGACAACAATATGATGGACAAGTATCCTGCAATTGTTGAAGCCATGGGCGAGACGGTGGCAAAGGGTGGTTTCGGTACCTCCGTAACCCCTGTTTCCCAGTTCTACTTTCAGCAGGCTTTCAACAACGTCATGTTCGGGCCTTGGAAGAAGATTGCAGAGGGATATGGCAAGATGGTCCTTGGCTATTTCGGCAAGACACCCATTGCCCCCGATGCTGAAGTAGTGAAAATCGCCGCCGAGCAGATGGCTCTTGAACCCACAACCAAGATGGTTGTCGACATCAACGATGCTGACCCAACCAAGGGCGTGAAGGCTGCAAAGGCCATGCTCGAGAAAGAGAAACTTCCCCTTACCGATGAGAACATCTTCATCGCAGCTTCCTGTAAGGAGAAGGGTATCCAATACCTTTTAGGGAATGCCAAACCCAACGGCATCCGCAAGGTTGACCACGAGGCAGAAGCGGCAAAGAAAAGTGGTGAGTATACTGTCACCGTCAATGGAAAGGCCTATGGCGTCAAGCTGAACAAGACCAAGGCTTCCGTCAATGGTGTGGATTACCCCCTTGAGGTTGCCAACGGTATCGACCAGAAGGCAATTGAGGCAGCTCAGAGTGCTTCAGCAGCCTCCGCCACTGTAGCCGTTGCCCCTAAAGGTGAGGAATTTACTATCAAGGCACCAATGCCTGGTCTGATCCTTCGCGTTGGAGTCAAGGTCGGTGAAAAAGTAGCAAAGAACCAGAGTGTCCTCATCATGGAAGCTATGAAGATGGAAAATGAAATCTTCTCCCCCCGTGAAGGCACCGTAACCAAGATCTGTGTGAGCCAAGGCCAACAGATGCAGAGCGATGACGACCTCATCATAATCGCCTAAAGGAGTACTCAGACATGATTGGTTCCGCGTTTAATCAACTCTGGCAGTCCACAGGACTGTTCGGATTTCTAGGATTTGCTGAAGGGACTGGCTTGGGTAACCTTGTCATGATCATCATCGGCTTTATCCTGCTCTATCTGGCCATCAAGAAGGGCTTCGAGCCCCTCTTGCTGGTACCGATCGGGTTTGGTTGTATCCTGGCAAACATACCTCTGGGTTATATCTCAGGGATAGATCCCACAACGGGTGACATTGGATTCATCAAACAGCTGTTTGATATGGGTATCGCTACGGGACTCTTCCCGATTTTGATATTCATGGGCATCGGTGCAATGACAGACTTCGGCCCTCTCATTGCAAACCCAAAGACTCTGTTGCTGGGTGCAGCAGCTCAGTTCGGCATTTTTGTAGCACTTCTTGGTGCCCTTGCCCTCAGCTTCATCCCCGGCATCAACTTCAGCCTCTTTGACGCTGCCTCAATAGGCATCATCGGTGGAGCGGACGGTCCGACGGCCATCTACGTCACCAGCAGGCTCTCACCAAACCTGTTGGGACCCATCGCAGTAGCTGCCTACAGCTACATGGCCTTGGTTCCCATCATCCAGCCCCCCATCATGCGCCTCTTGACCACTAAGGAAGAGCGTGTGATCAGGATGGAGCAACTCAGGCCCGTCAGCAAGCTTGAGAAGATTCTCTTCCCCCTTGTTGTACTCTCAACCTGTGCTATCCTGCTGCCCTCGGCCACTCCGCTCATCGGGTCTCTGATGTTCGGAAACCTGGCCAAGGAGTGTGGTGTGGTCAACAGGCTCTCCGATACCATGCAGAACGCCCTGATGAACATCGTAACGATCTTCCTCGGCCTATCTGTCGGTTCGAAGATGGAGGCACAGCACTTCCTGAACCTGAATACCCTAGGTATCCTGCTTCTTGGAATCGTTGCCTTCTCCCTAGGTACTGCCACAGGAGTACTCATCGCCAAGCTAATGAACAAGCTTGACCCAAAACACCCTGTCAATCCACTCATCGGTAGTGCAGGTGTCTCCGCTGTCCCTATGGCAGCACGTGTCTCCAGCAAGGTTGGCCAGGAGTCTGATCCCCATAACTTCCTACTCATGCATGCCATGGGTCCGAACGTTGCTGGAGTTATCGGAAGTGCAGTGGCTGCCGGCGTCCTGCTTGCAGTTGTGCCCTTCATGGCAGCAATGTAAGGCTCAGTCCCATTCAATCCATCCAAGGGTCCGCTTAGGCGGACCCTTGCTATATTTTTATCTTTTCCTTCTCTATTCCAGCTCTCATCCCGAGGAACATCCTCCCACTAGGTGATCCCTTCAGGTTTCTAAAGGAGGATGCTACCTTCCTACCATGCTTGGAACAAACAAAATACCTTACAGCAACAGCTGGCTTTCCCAATGTGATCCAAAGGAACCCAAGGATACGTATCCTGTCCCAATCCCCAAAAGAAAGGATTCAGGTATTGACTGAGAGCGTATCCTGAATTCAACACCTATATAACCCTAAAAAAGCATCTAACTGCTTTATACTCAATTAGATGCTTGCTTTGTATTTATACAGAAATCTGTGTTACATTATCAGGCCTGATATTTTTTGGTTTCTGCCAGGATCCCCCGTATGCCCCCTGTGGTGAGGTACATCCTGCTGAAATCGATGCCGGTGGCCTTGCCTATGACCTCAAGGACGCTGGTGTAATGGTCAAAGACAAAGAGATTCTGCTCAAGCCTTGAGCCGCAGGCCATCGCAAGGTTCTCCTGGATCTCCGTAGCGGAACGCTTCCAGTCCAGCCTGTATTCCAACAGCCTGAACAGGACCAGCGATACGAAGCATATGAGGAAACGGGCCCTGATGTGGTCCTGGTTCGAGACGTACACAGGCCTTGCGCTCAGGTTGGTCTTCGTCACCTTGAATGTCTCCTCAATCTTCCCCAGGCCGCGGTACATCTCGATGATGTCCTTGTCCGTTACAGTCCTGTTGAGCTGAAGGTACCCGTCCTTCGTGTACCTGGCCTTCTTCCTGAATGGGCGTTCGCCCTTCTCCAGG
>DMAO01000166.1 GCA_003446545.1 Sphaerochaeta sp. | reverse complement strand
GGCGAATTTCCAAGCCATTTCAGGATTTTTTGTATTGGGAGCTATGGCGTAGCTGTCGGGCCAACCATTGGACATGTCTCTCGAACCATTGGGACCGACAGGAACTTCGACCATTCCCCATCTCATGTCATCGCCGAGGTTCTTCCTGAAGATATCGACGAACCAAGAACCATCAACCCACATTGCAGCAACGCCTTGAGGGAAGACATCCTGCTGTTGGAAGGAGGTCATGTCCTTTTGGGCAGGAGCTACCTTGTCGACCAGCACAAGGTCAGTGAGCATCTTGATGGCATCCATGGCATTCTTGTCAGGAGCGAAGCGCATGGTCTTGTTGTCGACTAGGTACCCGTTGTTCCCAAACACCCAGGGTTCGATATGGGCATAGCGGCCATAGAACCAGAATCCCCACTGGTCGATCTTTCCATCGTTGTTCTTGTCGATGGTAAGCTTCTTGGCAGCGCTTTTAAACTCATTCCAGGTCCATTTGTCGGTGGGATACGCTAAACCTGCTGCATCAAAGGCGTCCTTGTTGTAGTAGAGGACTGTGGTGACAAGTGCGAAGGGAATGGCATAATAGCTGTCTGTCCCACTGGTGGCTTTGTTTGTATCGAAGATGGATTTGTAAAACACGTCGAAGGTGTCATCCTTCTCGATGAACTCATCAAGGTTGTACAACAGGCCTGCCTTTGCCCACTCTTCAAGGTAGCCAGAGCTCATGGTGAAGACATCAGGAAGCTTGTTCTGGTTTGCCTGGATACGGATTTTGGTCCAGTACTCTTTGGTCCCGACCATAGTGTTGTTGATCTTGACCCCTGGGTTCTCAGCCTCAAAGGCAGCTATGATCGTCTTATTCTGCTCGATCATATCAGGGTCCCAGGTCCACCAGTCAAGGACTATCTCCTTGTCCATAGTGGCTGTCTCTTTGGTTCCAGCAGCGAATAGGGTGCTGACAACTAACAAGACCAACAGGATAGCTAGTAGTTTCTTCATACCGTTTTCTCCTTTTTCGTTACGAAATTCTTATATCCAATGCGCAGGCCAGCTGCGCTGTATCGCGTACCAAAAGACTCCCATCGATACCCTGTGCCAGTAGGGCATCAGAGCCCCTATACCCCCACGTAGCCAAGTAGATCCTATCGGCAACCCCTCTTGCTGTTTCGTAGTCTATCTCGGTATCACCGACATAAATGAGTTCTTCAGAAAACCCGAGGGAAGCTTTGAAATCCAAGAGGGAACTTGCATCTGGTTTTGGCTCAAAACCAGAATCAATCCCATATACCCTGAAAAAAGTAATTGAGGGAAAGTGTACATCAAGAATCCTTTGTGTCATGACAACATGTTTGTTTGAGATGATACCAATAGGTATACCTTGATCATGAATCGCTTCCAACAGGGAAAGTATGCCAGGAAAGGATACAGAGTATGTGGCAGGCTCCGCCCTGTACAGAGAGAGCATCTCGGCCTCGAGTTGCTCTTTCTTCTCCCTACCCCATGAGGGTACCCTTCTCTCAAGAGTAAGGGCAAACATGGAAGAGAGGCCATTTCCTGCCAGAGAGAAGTTCTCCTGGCGATCACTGGGGGGAAGGTTGTGCCGTGGCAATACCGCATTGATGGCGGCAAGGAGATCAGGGGTACTATCAATGAGGGTTCCGTCGAGATCGAATACAATGCCCAAGATACGCTCCTACACGAAATAGAATCAGCACAATTAGTGACAAGGAATATCGATGCAGTATGAAACAGGTGCAACCAATTAATCCATCGGTTGTATTATCTCACGGGATAGGCTACCTGTCAAACTTTTCTCCGGTCTCATTGGAAATATTAGTTTGCATTTTTTTCCTAGTACATTTGGAACTTTGCTGTCCAAACCTTACTGCAGATATGTGAGAAAAGCATTCAGAGAATGTAAATAGTTCATTGTATTCATAAGGACCTTCCTAAAAATGTACAGAATCCAGTATGCATATACCAGCTAGGCCACTAACTCAAGGTGTCATCACTTCACTACCTCGACAGAGAATGAGAGGTACTTATTACTGTTTATGGAATATGCTTTTACGGTTTACATCATAAGAAGCAGAAGTCACAAGGATGCAGGTTCCTTCCAAAGACGACCATAGAGCCAGCATCACGAGGGAAATGCCTGCAATCGTTGGCACCTGACCATACATGAATAGAATTGGCAAAAACAAAAATATGACAAGTCCTGTCACCTTGTTTGAGATGGTAAGCATTACATTCCACCGTCTGAATTTGATACCTGTTATCATCATATTCATGATGCGAATCCCTGCAATGAGGAGGATACAAACAATCAAAAGGGCGTTCAGTCTCAGTCACAGATGCGAGTAGACAAGGTACAGGAGGACGAATGAGAAGATGACGTCGGCAATACTATCCAACCTTGCGCCAAGCGTTGTCACACATTGCAGCTTGCGAGCAATAAATCCGTCAGACCACATAGTGCATACAGGAATAAAACCAGCTTCCGTTCTTTCTACGATTATCAAGGGCAAAGATAAGCCTATGCGAAAAATGGATAAGGTATTTGGCAACCACTTCACAATAGTATCAGCC
>DMAO01000128.1 GCA_003446545.1 Sphaerochaeta sp. | reverse complement strand
TAGGAATTTAGTTGGTTTCTCAGAAGTAGGAGGAAAACAATGAACATAATCGGAAAACCCCTGAATAGAGTCGATGCAAAAGAAAAAGTCACGGGTAAAGCAAAATATACTGGAGACCTGGTAAGTCCTCACGCCCTTTTCGCAAAGGTTCTGCATAGCACCATTGCAAATGGTCTTGTCCAGTCTTTTGATTTGGAAGAGGCTTGGAAGGTTCCGGGTGTTGTCGACATTGTCACCTGTTTTGACGTGCCGGATATCCAGTTCCCCACAGCAGGACACCCATGGTCCACCGTCAAAAAACACCAGGACATTGCAGATAGGAAACTCCTCAATACCAGGGTCCGTTTCTACGGTGATGATATTGCCGCTGTCATTGCAGAGAGCGAACTTTCTGCAAACGAGGCAGTACGGAAAATTCAAGTGACCTATGAAGAGTATGAACCCATTCTCTCGGTCGAGCAGGCCTTGGCCCCTGGAGCAAGGGCAATCCACGAAGAGAAGCCCAATAACATTGTAGTCCAATCCTCCTATGAAATGGGTTCCTTTGATGAAGCCATCAAGGAAGAGGGCCTTATCAAGATTGAAGGTGACTACGATACCCCCATTGTCCAGCACTGCCATATTGAGAAGGCTTCCTCCTTTGCCTACATGGAAGCAGGAAAAATAGTAGTGGTCGCAGCCACCCAGATACCCCACATCGTCAGACGAGTATGCTCACAAGCCCTAGGTATCGGCTATGGGGATATCAGGATCATCAAGCCATATCTCGGCGGAGGATTCGGGAACAGACAGGATGCCCTTACTGAGCCATTGAACGCATTCCTTACCACCCGTGTCGGAGGAAGGCAGGTTCGCCTGGAGTACACCAGGGAAGAGACCTTCTCCTGCACCCGCGTACGGCATGCCATGAAATTCCATATAGTCTCTTATGTCCGGAAAGACGGTACCTTTGCCGCTCGCTCCATCGTCGCCTATTCCAATCAGGGCGCATATGCATCACATGCACACGCCTTGGTTGCCAATGCTGTCAATGGCTTTCGTATGATGTACCCAGTCGGGGCAGTCAAGGGTGAGGCGTATACCGTCTATACCAACTTGCCGACAGCAGGTGCCATGCGTGCCTATGGGATTCCACAAATCGGATTCGCCCTTGAAGCTCATGTCGATGATATTGTCAGGCAGATGGGTCTTGATCCGATTGCCTTCAGGAAACAGAACATGATGAAGCTCGGCTTTATCGACCCGATGACTACCATCCAGTGCCATTCCACCGGACTCTCCGAGTGTATCGACATAGGAGAGAGACACCTCAACTATACTGAGAAACGCGCTAGATATGCCAACCAGACAGGTCCGATAAGAAAAGGCGTCGGTATGGGCATTTTCTGCTACAAGACAGGTGTCTACCCTATCTCCTTGGAAACAGCAGCATGCCGCATGGTGCTCAACCAGGATGGATCGCTACAACTGCAGATGGGTGCAACGGAGATCGGACAGGGAGCCGATACCGTCTTTGCCATGATGGCAGCAGAGACTGTCGGGCTGACCATGGACAAGATCCATGTGATAAGCAAGCAGGACACTGATGTCACCCCCTACGATACAGGGGCGTATGCCTCCAGACAGACCTATGTCTCCGGTATGGCCGTCAAGAAAACAGCAGAGGTGTTCAGGAAAAGAATTCTTGAATTTGCAGGTTTCACTCTGGGCAAGGACCCGTGGGACCTTGATATCAAGGACAACTATATCGTCCATGCAAACAAGGACGAACAGTTGCTCTCAGTCAAGACTGTTGCTGAGGAGTCCTGCTACAGCCTGACCAACTCGACACACATCTCAGCTGAGGAGTCGCACCACTGTTCGGACAATACCTACTCCTTTGGTGTCTGCTTTGCTGAAATAGAAGTTGATATACCCATGTGCCACATAAAGGTACTGGACATCATCAATGTCCATGACTCAGGAAGAATCATCAACCACCAGACAGCCGAAGGGCAGGTCCATGGCGGTATGAGCATGGGACTTGGCTACGGCTTGTATGAACATCTGGAATTTGACCAGAAGACTGGACGGATGCTCAACGACAACCTGCTAGACTACAAGCTGATGACACCGATGGATACTCCAGACCTGCATGTCGCTTTTGTGGAGACCGAGGACCCGACAGGACCATATGGCAACAAGTCACTTGGAGAACCACCTACCATCCCAGTAGCGCCAGCCATTAGGAATGCGATGCTTAATGCCACCGGTGTTGCAGTGAACTCAATCCCACTCAACCCTGAAAAACTGTTCTATGCAATTCGAGAAGCTGGACTTATCAAATAAAGGAAGACGAGCATGTACGATATCAAACACTTATATGAACCAAAGACAGTGGAAGAAGCACTGCTCCTAAGAAAAGAACACCCTGAAGCCTTGGTACTCGCCGGAGGCAGCGACATCCTCATCCAGATCCGTGAAGGAAAGCTTGCAGGTTGTGAGCTCATCAGCATCTTTGCCCTTGACGAGTTGCGTGGCATCTGCATCGAGGAGGATGGATCACTTCTGATACGGCCCCTTTCCAGCTTTACTGATGTGGTGATGCATCCCCTTATCAAGAAACATATGCCGGTCCTAGGTGAGGCTGTTGAGCAGATCGGTGGGCCTCAAATCAGGAACATCGGAACCATTGGGGGAAACATCTGTAACGGAGTGACCAGTGCGGACTCTGCAGGAACTCTCAAAGCCTATGATGCGATACTCGAGATTGCCAGTCTGGAGGGGACACGCACCCTGCCCTATGCTGACTTCAACTTCAAGCCGGGCAAGGTAGACTTACGCCCAGGAGAGATACTCACAGGGATTCGCATACCCAAGGCTAGCTATGAAAGGACCTACGCCCACTTCATAAAATATGCGATGCGCCGTGCGATGGACATCGCAACCCTGAGCTGCTCGGTCAATGTCAGGCTTACCGATGACAAGAAGAAAGTCGAGAGGCTACGCATCGCCTTCGGCGTTGCAGCCCCCATCCCCATTCGAGCCTTCACGGCAGAGAAAAATGCCAACGGCCATCTTCTCAATGAGGCTCTGATAAGCAAGGTTGCAGAGGGCGCCCTCGCTGATGTAATGCCCAGAACCAGCTGGAGGGCTTCCAAGGAGTTCAGACTCCACTTGGTGGAAGAGCTCGCCAGGCGTGCCACCATCACTTCGATCGAGAAAGCAGGAGGAAAGATCAATGGCTAGGAAAACAGTAACCTGTACCATCAATGGGGCTGAAAGAGAATATTCGGTTGACGTGCGATCCTCCCTATCGGATATGCTTCGTGGACAAGGGGGCCTGGACAGCATCAAGCACGGCTGTGACGTAGGTGAGTGCGGAGCATGCACCGTCCTCATAGACGGCCAACCCTTCAACTCCTGCATCTATCTTGCAATCTGGGCTGAGGGGAAGACCATACTGACCTTGGAAGGCCTCTCAGACAAGAAGGGTGCCATATCAGACATCCAGCAGGCATTCATCGATGAAGGGGCTGTTCAGTGCGGTTTCTGCACCCCTGGCTTCATCATGGCATCGGTGCCCATCATCATGAGCGAAGAACCTGCAAGCAGGGATGAGATCCGCAAGCAGGTTGCAGGCAACCTCTGCAGGTGCACAGGCTATGACAAGATCATCAATGCGATTGAGAAGACCCAGCACAAGAGACTTGAGGAGAAGAAGACGAAATAGAAGCAGCCTACCTCACCTTCTTAATACGATCCCAAACAATGAATTACAGCAACACAGTCCACCGACAATTTGGTGGACTGTGTTCTTTTTTCACCCATCCAACGAATTGAGGTCACGATAGAAGTTTTCATGTGTTCCTAGGGCCAACAAAATCAGAGTAATGGTTTGCTCTTCATAGGTGTAGGCAAGACGAGTTAACAGCTTATTCATTTTGAATGTATAAACGTAAATACCTGAAAGATCCCCTGACTTTATTTGACCAATATCAGGATTCTTCATGATAGCTTTTATCGCTTCATCAAAATCTTCCTTCTGATTAGCATACAGTCTTTTATACGCCTTTATACATGAAGGTTTTTGTAAGACACGCATGCCTTACTCTTGTGAAAAATTGAACGGTTCCGACTCTTCCTGCTTTGCAAGAAGAATTTCCTGGATAAAACTGTAAGGTAGGTTCGGGTTTTCTTCCGCAATTTTACCGATACGTGACCAGTATTCAA
The DNA here is from genome assembly GCA_003446545.1 of Sphaerochaeta sp. Lineage (GTDB taxonomy): Bacteria > Spirochaetota > Spirochaetia > Sphaerochaetales > Sphaerochaetaceae > Sphaerochaeta. Next base: position 623 of record DMAO01000128.1, on the reverse strand, counting down.
TTTGTTTAGGAATTGAGCGACTAAACACTGTTGCATAACGTTTTGCCTCGTTAATTAAATCGTCTGAAAGCTTAATTGTCATAGACATAAGCGTATCCTCCTTAGGTATGTTTACTGGCAAAGTATAGGGAATAAGAGGTAAAAATATAGCCTTATCATGCATAAAGCTTCGGATAAATTTGAGAGTTGCACCCAAAAGGCTCAACTCCAAGCAAACAAGAGTTTGGGCATCCATACCTGCCGAATGCAACCTTCTCTGAATATCTTTCTTCTCGTATGGTGAAGAGATAGCAATTCAGATCTTTTGTTTCTTTTTATAAATACTGAACACACTACCTATGAGTATCTGAAGAACTCAGTAAAGCATACGAGTAAAAAGTAGACGTGATTCTCCGCTAGCCATTATGCTCGTCAGTCATATCCAGATGAGACATCCGACCCTTGTTCATCTCTACACTGTACTCATCATAGCCTGCTCGCCTACGCATACTCGAATGCTTTGCAAAGACAATCCCCTTGCAAGGCATGACTCTTTCTGTCGAATGAATTCGGTTACCACGGTCCTGATCTCCTTTTCTGCATAGGGGGTAAACTTCCTCCCAGGAGGCGTATCCCCAAAGGGA
>DMAO01000180.1 GCA_003446545.1 Sphaerochaeta sp. | reverse complement strand
CTGAGATTGGCATCCCCGCAGGCGCGGTAGATGCTTTTCTCTATGCGGTTCAGGTAGGCTGTCTGTTCACCTTTCTTGCTTAAGAGGTAGTCCTGTATATACTGGAATGTATCGGGCTTGAGAATTTTCAGCGAGAGGTCCTCTAGCTCGTCCTTCAGCCAGGATATGCCAAGGCGGTCAGCTAAGGGGGCGAAGATATCCAGTGTCTCCCCCGCTATCTCCTTTGCACGATCAGGATCCAGGTGCTGGAGAGTGCGCATATTATGCAGCTTGTCAGCCAGTTTGATGATGATGACACGGATGTCCTTGCTCATGGCGAAGAACATCTTCCTGATGGTCTCTGCTTCCTGGGCGCTTCGGCTCATCGCCTTGAGGTTGCTGATCTTGGTCTCACTTTCGACCATGTCCGCAACAGACTGTCCGAATAGTTCAGCGATCTCCTCAGAGGTTGTGTCGGTATCCTCAATCGTATCATGCAGCAGTCCTGATACGATGGTATCGGCATCCATCTTCAGCTGTATCAGTATCTCCCCAACTGCTAGGGGGTGGATGATATAGGGCTCCCCACTGGCACGTTTTTGGTTGTTGTGCTTGGACGCAGAGAAGGTGGCGGCTGCAAGAATTTTCTCTTGGTCCGCTTTGGGGTACTTGAAGGCTTTCTGGATGAAACGCTCTATCAGCTGTTCGTACAATTATGTGTCCCCCATACAACTCTTTCTCTTCCTGTCAGGTCACATTCGCTCTTGACCATGCCAAACCCACAGCAAAGCATGATCTTCTTGACTGCATCTACCTGGCGGTAGTCACACTCCATCATCAGGGCCCCCCCGTCTCGTAAGCGCGAGGTGCTCTGTTCCACCAGAGCCCTGATAATGCAGAGCCCGTCACTTCCAAATCCCTCGAGGGCAAGAAGAGGCTCCCTCTTCACCTCATCGGTTACCGCCTCACACCACTCTCTGGTGAGATAAGGGGGGTTGCTGACGATGATATCATATTTGGAGCAGAGAGTGGAGAGAAGATTGCCTCTGCTCGTCGGCAGCTCATGCCCTACAAGCTGTAAGGCATTGGATTTGGCTACTTCCAGGGCATCGAGTGAGATATCAGAAAGATGCACATCATAGCCAAGTTCACAGGCAAGGGTTATCCCTATACAGCCGCTCCCCGTACAGACATCAATGATGGAAAGTTTTTCTCCACGATTTCTTGCATGTGAAAGAGCGACTTCCACCAAGGTTTCGGTGTCAGGGCGGGGAATGAGCACTCGCTCATCAACAAAAAAGGGTCTTCCGTAGAACTCCTTAGTGCCAAGGATGTATGCTATAGGACGGGCTTGTAGGCGTTGGGAAAGCAAACCCTTAAGGATGAGAATTTCTTGCCCATCAAGAAGTCTGTCAGAGTGCAGGATCTGCTCTACCTGAGTAAGGTCCGTCGCCTTCTCTATGAGTAGGCGTGCCTCTAGCTCAGGTGTCTCTGTTATGTTGTTCTGCCGGAGCGCTTTTGTGCAATACGTCCTAAGCTGTCCTACCGAAGTGCCGACCATATCAAGCTTCCTGGATGGCCAGTTCACCTGCAGCTACTTTCATTGCATCAATTACGTCCTCTAGCTGACCACTCATGATGAGTTCCAGCTTATAGAGTGTGAGGTTGATCCTATGGTCGGTAAAGCGGTTTTGAGGAAAGTTATAGGTGCGGATTCGTCCGCTACGGTCACCTGTGCCTACCTGGCTCTTGCGAGCTTCAGAACGTTCACGGTTCTTTTTCGCTTCCTCCAGGTCAAACAGGCGGGAACGGAGGACTCGGAGGGCTTTTGCCTTGTTCTTGATCTGGCTCTTCTCATCCTGACAGATTACGACCAAGCCTGTGGGAAGGTGAGTGAGCCTCACCGCACTGTCAGTGGTGTTTACACTCTGGCCACCTGGGCCCCCCGCACGCATGACGTCGGTCTTCAGGTCCTCGGCTTTGATCTGAATGTCAGTCTCTTCGGCCTCGGGCAAGACGGCTACAGTAACAGCTGAGGTATGTATCCTTCCGCCGCTTTCTGTCTCAGGGACACGCTGGACGCGGTGGGTCCCACTCTCCCAGCGAAGGGAGCCAAAGACATCCTTGCCGCTTACGCCCAGGATCAGTTCCTTGAAGCCGCCGATACCGGTCTCATTCGCGCTGAGTATCTCAATTTTCCACCCTTTCTCGTCGGCATAGTGGCTGTACATCCGAAAGAGGTCTGCAGCAAACAGTGCGGCCTCGTCACCTCCGGTGCCGGCCCTTATTTCCATGATGATGTCTTTGCCTTCCATGGGGTCGGGGGGTATGAGCAGCATCTTGGTCTTCTTCTGGGATGCAACTAAGGCTGCCTTGAGGCCGCTCAGCTCCTCACGGGTCATCTCCAACATCTCAAAGTCACTCTCTTCATGCAGGATCTGTTCAGCTTCAGATATCTGATTAATCAGGCTCTGCATATGCTGCAGCTCATCAACGATGGGTGCAAGGTGTGAGCGCTCCTGATTGAGGCTCTTGAATATCGTCATATCCTGCATAGTCTCGGGAAGACTGAGCTTCGCATCTATTTCTGCAAGCTGCTTCTCGTATTCGGGCAGTTTCTTAAGCATGGGTATCTCCTACAATGTCCTTTTCAAGTATACAAAACTAGGGTGGGTTTGCATAGCATTGCTAGGTATCCAACTAGTGTCTGAATTATTAGAAGTACTAGTGCAATACACAAAGAGTAGACCCCAAATATATAAAACACAAAGGGTGAATAGCCTATTAAGGAGTCAGATGAATAGAAAGTTCGAATTTCTGCATACTTTACTCCCTATTCACTACTCAGACAGCCCTTTCAAACTGGCTAGTATACAAGTTTTCATAGAACCCCTTTCGAGCCAAGAGCTCTTTGTGATTTCCTTGTTCAACTTCACCATGGGTCGTCTTGTCATAGTACCCAAGGGGAAGGCTGTGTATTTTTTCGCTGATGTTATTTCTGAGTCTGAAGGTTACCTTTGCGGCTATTCCGGACATGACATACCCCTGTAGGTACATGAAAACTGCACTGGTAGTGTACAGACCTATCAGCCAGAGGATGATTTGCCCAATTCTTCCAAAATCGATGCTCCCGA
>DMAO01000057.1 GCA_003446545.1 Sphaerochaeta sp. | reverse complement strand
ATATCATAATTGACTACACAATCACAGTCCTGAAGATTTTGACCTTCAGAGATACAATCTGTTCCAATAAGGATATCTATCTCATCAGTATTATTGGGCATCAGAAGGCTTTTTTCCTTTGAGATTGGAGAAAAACAGGTCAAAAGATTATCAAAAGTAGAAGAAAGTCTGGGTACAGTTGATTTCCCATCGCTTCCATGGACCAAAGCAGTGTTGATATGAAGTTGATTCTTCGCATACCGGGAAATATTGTCATACAGATAGATTGCTGTATCGGAAAAGGCAGAAAATATGAGAATTTTCCTATTCCCAGGATTAATTGGGTTTTCAACCTTCTTTTGGATCAATGAGAGCAGTGACTGCAACTTGTTGTCATCTTCAGGATGGATATCCCTCACCATGGAAATGAGCAGCTCAAGGGTGTCCTTATCCTGTTGCAAATCACGTTGCCATGATAGTATATCCATATCAGATAAGGCAATCTTGAATTGTCGCCCGATAGTAAACAAATCAGTATCCTGGTCTTCTTCATCCAACAAATCTTCCCAATCGCGGATATTTTCAGTAATTGAAGCACCCCCCTGATGCAATTCGATAATTTCAAGCGTTGAATCTATGTACTTGCTGATTCTCTCCAACGTAAGCCTGAAGGAATACACAGAACTCTCCAAACGTTTGAGCAAATTGATGCTCATAAGGTGTCTGATCCCTTTTTCTCGACCTTGCTGGCTTATACCCTTTTTACTAGGGTCTGCACTTGTTTCATACTTCACAACGGCACTGGGCTGGAGAAAATGAGACGGCACGTAAATGCTCAGATTCAAACCCATCAACTGTTCATAAATTTCTGAAAAATTAATGGCTCCTGGTTTCCCTGTCAAAGAAGGCCTTAAGGAAATCGGTTTCAGTCTTGTAGGGAAAGGACCAATATCTGTCGTATCATAGTACCGTTGGATATGTTTTCTGGACCGTGCAATGGTTACGCTATCGAGAACTTCAAAGAAATCAAAATCCAAGGCTGTCAACAACGAGTCTGTGGTACGATCCTCTGAGGGCAATCTAGTCCATGCATTAAACGCCTTTTGTGCGGAAGAAAAAATCTCCTCAATCCCTTTTTTAGTGTTTAGTTGCTTATTGATACGTTCAGCATCGCCTTCATATGCGATTGCCAACTGATTGCGAAGATCTGTGAATTTATTGTTTACAGGAGTTGCCGAAAGCATCAGAACCTTGGTCTTTACTCCAGCACGTATTACCTTGTTTAGAAGTTTGAGATACCGATTCTGCTTCTCTTCCTCTCCCGTTTTGGTACTAGCTCCACCATTTCTGAAGTTGTGGGATTCATCGATTACGACCAAATCATAATTACCCCAGTTCAACCGATTAAGGTCCAGCCCATTGGAGTCACCTGCAGATCGTGATAGATCAGTATGATACAGTACATCATAGCGCAACCGATCTTTAGCGATGGGATTATTCCTATAGTTGCTCTTGAATGTATTCCAGTTGTTCGTAAGCTTCTTTGGGCACAGAACCAAAACTGATTTGTTCCTGTTCTCATAATATTTTATCACAGCCAATGCCGTATAGGTCTTTCCAAGCCCTACACTATCGGCAAGTATGCATCCATTGAATTTCTCGAGCTTGTTGATTATTGCCAATACGGCATCTTGCTGAAAATTATACAACTTATTCCATATGTGGCTCTGTTTAAAACCAGTGGCTTCATTCGGCAACACATCTTCTGATATATCTTCGAGGAATTCATGGAAAATATTGTAGAGAGTAACATTATAGATGAATTCTGGGGAGTTCTCTTCATATACAGAGGTAATGGTATCGATTACTTTTTGGGTAACATCCTCTAGGCGTTTGGAATCATTCCATACGGTATTGAACGTTTTCAGGTAAAGCTGACTGAAGGGGGCCTCAAATTTATTGATGAGGGTATACGTGTTATTACCACGTTCGCAACCAAGCTCGGCCGTGGTGAAGCCAGCTAGAGGCATATAGGAATAGGATGCACCTGTATTTTCAACAGTCATGAATCCACTCATATTCTCATTTGTTATATTGGATTTAAATTGTACTTTTCTCTTCACCCAAGAAGCACATTCTTTGGCTATGGCTCTCTGGGTCAATTCATTCTTCAAACGTATTTCAAACTCTGTTCCATATACGCTTTTCTCTCTATCGATGCGAGGGATATAGAATTCCCTGTGTTCTTTTTGAGGCTGGTCGGAAATAAATGTAGGTGATGTAAATATAAACTGAAGTTCCTCTATACTTTCCAATTGCTTTTTCAACTCCTGAAAGGCATAGAAGGAGAAGCAAGAAGCGGCAATAGCCACCTTGGAACCTACTTGGATTGTAGTCTTCAAGTCATCTTTGAGTAATTTGGTTTTATTGTCAAACAGTTCTGGCATCACGTCTCCCACAATCATTCCAAGCTTTAGACTACCACATATAGGGGAGAAGAAATAGAAATATTCTGGAAAAGACCCTTGGAAGAGGAGCCAATAACAAACATCATTATCAAATCCAATCCTAGCCAGAAGGAATGGAACCCTTTCAATTTAAATGTATGCTAGAAAGCATCCTTTGGAAGAGGATTTCCCAATTGGACTTTCTCTGATTACTGCAAGACAACAACACCCATTACAGTCTTTTCCGGCTTGTTATCAGCCTTATAGGTAATCCCCTTACCTGGGTATTCTCTGAGCCCTAAATTCGTTCTACCCGGTATCGGAGCACTGTCTTGAGGTGCTCCGATTCTGTTTTCTTAGGGTTTGATAGATATATTTCACGGTGCGTATCATCGATTCTCTGCAGCTTGTTCTCGAGGCAGAACTGATCCATCTTGGCAAAAGAACGGTCTTCCAAATCATAGGGACCAACGTGCATCATGGTGACACACAAGCCATCCTCAATGTACTCTAGGCGTGCCTTCTTCACAGAAAGACCTTTGGAGAAGCTACACCTTTCAGCTACCTTGGTGAAGATCTCCTCGGTGATGAACGGAGGCTGGGCTATCATGCTTGCCCAACGCCAGGTGTCACGATTCTCCACCTCCACTGCACTCCAAAGACCTTCCAGGGGAGAAACCACAAAACCCCGATACCAACTCTCGTCCTTGAATCCCATCTTCAGCGTATAGCTCAGCGCATATAAAAGTTCAATTGACTCATCGTAGGCCTCATCAAGAGGAGAACCTTCACCCTCCACCACAATATAGGGACAAGAATCTACGATAACCAACACAGGCTCTGTCTTGGGAGCATAGATGGTTTTACACAGTTTCTTACGATCATAGTTTACCATAGACAACTCCTACATACATGAGATTACAGCCTTTGCAATAGCAAGGGCAACCTGTTGTCTCCAAGCCGATGAGAGAATGTTTTTTGCCTCACCCTCATTGGACAGGAAGCCCAGCTCCAGCAGTACTGAAGGGATTCTGCTTGCATTGAGCACATACAGGTCCCTCTCCTTGATCCCCCTGTTGCGGCTGGCGCTCATCTTGGAGGTGAGCACATCCTCAAATGTCTTGGCAACGAACAAATTCCGTTGGTTGAGCAACCGATTCAACTCCAAAGCAGAGAATGGCGCGAACAGTGGGATATTTTGTATAGGTGTATGTTCATCAAGGAAGGTGACCCGTTTTTCCTGACGTTTGGTCAGCACCTCAAAACCTGTTGCTTCACGACTCTGTGCACTATTGATATGAATTGAAACAAAGAGTGAACTGCTCTGGGGAGGGAGGGCCGTGGTATAGGCAATTCTCGATCGTTCTGCAAGGGAGATAAAGGTATCATCCAGGCGGGTCATCACCACATTCAGAGAGGGTTCTTCGATAGAGAGCAGTGCAAACACTCGCTTCGTAATATCCAGAACCAAATCACTCTCATGTACCACCCCTTCTGTAAAGCTGTAGGAGGCGCTTGCCCCCGGGTCCCTTCCCCCATGGCCGGCATCGAGAATGACCGTCGACACAGGATAGGAGAAAGGGTCCTGCTTTGCGCTCAAAGGGCAGAGGGAGAGCATTAGTAGCAGAATGAGGACTGTGAGAGCTCCTCTGTTCATGGCAACACCTCGGGGGGGAACTCCCAATGTTCCAGCAATTGGAAAAAATCGGTCTTCTGTAACCAGAGCAACCTTTTTTTCACCTCATCAGATAGGGCATCCTTGTCGATAAAGCCCTTATACTTACGAATGAGGTTTCTGCCCTTAACCTGTTGGATGGAGAGAGCCTTGGTATAACACCGTTCGAAGCCTTCACGCTCACTGCGGTCCTCAATAATGGATTGTCGGTCGGGAAATTGCATCAGCAGATGACCGGTAGCTTTTACGGTATGGCCCAACAGGTAACACCTAATGCCCCAATCGAGGACCTGAAAGTACTCACTGTGAATCCTCTCGTCGAAACCGCGCAAGCGTTGAAAAAGAGCCCGGTCATACATACCCAGCGCCATGACCGTATAGAGGGTATTTTCCCCCCCAGGGGCATCTATGGTGGGGAAATGGGAACGGGGGTCAAGCCGGCGCCCCTTGAGATGGGGCGATCGTATCGTCGGGACGATTTCCTTGTCCATGTTGGCTATCAGGGAGGCAAGAGCAGCGGGAGCCTCTTTCTCCCGCATGAGGGAAAAAAGGGCGGCACCATCAAAACGGACCAGAACCAAGTCACTTCGTACGATAAGGAAGTAGCTTGTCTGACACTCATTAGCCACTGCATTTATTTTCTCACCGGTAAGCGAGGAGGAGGGAAATACCAGGAAAGTGACTTCCTTGTACGCATCCTGCATCGCCTGCATGTCATGCCTGCCTTCCTGGGTGACCACATGCAGTGCATAGTTCATATTCTTGACATACCAACTAAGGTTCTCACAGAGCTGTTCGCTCGTACCGCTATCAAGGATGCCAATGGCCAGCTGCTCGGTGCTGTGCAGCTGGTTTATCCGTGATCCAAGGTCGAGACGTCTTCTGTAGATTCTGTAGTTACTCGTCATCGGAAAGCAGCACCAAATCCTCCGGACGGAACAGTACGTCCTTATGTCCACTACCCAGCAACCCTATGATGTCACGGCTCTCATGACCGGCAATCGTTGCTATCTCGGTACTGTTGAAGTAGGGGGCTGCCTTGGCAAAGGCCTTTCCATCAAGGGTGCAGACTTCAACAACATCCCCAGCCTCAAAACCCCCTTCAACGCGCAAAACCCCTTTGGGCAGGAGGCTCTTGCTGGAAAGCAGGGCTTGCTTGGCCCCTTCATCGACAATGATCGAACCTCGGTGAGAGTTGTTGAGGAGCCAACGCTCACGTTGGCTTCTTCTTTTCTTTGCATGGATAAACGTACCAAGCTCCTCGCCTTCCATCAGACGCACCAGAATGTTTGGCTCATACCCGCTGGCTATGATCGAGGCACAACCGCCGACGGAGGCAATCTTGGCTGCCTGCAACTTGGTCTTCATCCCTCCGGTGGAGAAGAGACTGCCTGCCCCACCTGCATAGGCGAGAATCTCATTATCGAGAACCTCTATGTCCTTGATCAGCACAGAGTCAGGGTTTTTCTTTGGATCAGAAGTATAGAGACCGCTGATATCAGTGAGAATGATAAGAAGGTCCGCATCGATCTTGCTGGCAACCATTGCACTCATACGGTCATTGTCGCCAAATGCCGAACCAATCTCAGCAGTGCTTACGGTGTCGTTCTCATTAAAGATGGGGACAGCACCCAGGTCCAAAAGGGTAAAAATGCTGTTTCTGAGGTTCACATAGGTGTGGCGGTTGTTCATCTCCTTACGGGTAAGCAATATCTGGGAGCAGATCACCCCATGCTTCTTGAAGGCCCTTCGGTAACTGCTCATAAGAAGGGGCTGCCCTATCGAGGCACAGGCCTGACGCATAGCGACCTGCTTGACAGAGGTGGTGAGCTTCAGCTCCCTAGCCCCCATCCCGATAGCCCCTGATGTCACCAGCAAGACCTGCAGACCCTTTTGTTGCAAATTGACAAGTTGTTCGACTATTCGGTCGATATACCCTTCATCAATGCCATCTTTGGTGGAGAGTAGGTTCGTACCCACCTTCACCACAACCCTGTGTATTGAAGCGAGATCACGTTTCATACCGATTCCTCGCCTACAAGGCTGGAACCTTCAGTGCCCAGTTCCTTATGCAGGAAAGGCTTCGCAGCTGTTCCCGTGTAGGAAGAGACTGTCTGTCCGCTCCCACTGAGCAGCCATTTGCTGCTCATGAGACCTGACAGGCCCACAGGACCCCGTGCATGGATCTTTGCTGTGCTGATACCCACCTCAGAGCCAAGGCCGAACCGGAACCCATCAGCAAAGCGGGTCGAGCAGTTGGCAAAGACATCGGCTGAATCAACATCGCGCATAAAGCGCCTTATGGCAACCTTGTCCTCACTGATTATGGCGTCGGTATGCTTTGAACCATAGAGAGCAATATGTTCCAATGCCTGATCGAAGTCCTCCACCACCCTGATATTCAGTTCAAGGGCAAGATACTCTATTGCATAGTCACCCTCCTTATAGGGGGTGCAGGGTAGTAAAGAAGAGGTGGCATCATCACCATGGATAATGACACCCTTCTCCTGCAAAGCCGAGGCAACTAGGGGTAGGAATTGTTTCGCAATGTCCTTGTGCACTAACAGGGTCTCAATGGCATTGCAGGCAGCAGGGTACTGTGCCTTGGAATCTACGGCGCAAGCCACAGCTTTTTGCAGGTCTGCACTCTTATCCACATACAGGTGGCAGATGCCATCGGCATGGCCGAGTACCGGTATGTGGGTGTTGTCCATGACGTAACGGACAAAGGCATTCGAGCCTCTTGGGATAAGCAGGTCGATCGCATCATCCATCTTCAGCATGGAGCTTACATCACTATGGCTTTCCAGAAGGGTAAGCCAGTGCTCACCTAACGGGGAGGATCGTGCGCTTTTCTTGATGGAGGCGACAAGGGCCGTGTTTGTCCTAAAGGCTTCCTTGCCCCCTTTTAGGATAATACCGTTGCCACTCTTAAGGCAGAGAGAGACGATTTGCACCAAGGCATCGGGGCGTGCCTCGAAAATCATGCCGATAACTCCGATGGGGAAGCTGACCCGTTCAAGGAGCAGGTTCTCATCGAGTAACCTGCGCTCAAGCACCTCTCCGATAGGATCCTTCAGCTTTGCAACTTTCTCCAGGCCCATCTGCACCGAAGCAAGTTTCTCCTCGTCAAAGATAAGCCTCTTGATAAGAGCCTCGTGTAGATGAGCGGTCTTTGCGTGTGCCAGATCTTCCTGGTTTGCTGATGCGATCAGGGGCCAGTCCTTGGAAAGCCCTTCTGAAATTGAGTGTAACAGGGCATTGCGAACCATTTCGCTACTACCTGATACCTTGATAGAACTTGTCTTCAGCCTCTGTATATCGTCTTGAATGCGTTTGCCATCCATTTGGTACCCTCTTTGTTATGGTATGTATACAGTAAACTGAATATGGGAAGGTATCAAGGAGAAAACAGCAAGACCAATTAGGTAAATTCGATTGCATTTATATAAATACAATGGTAAAATGCAACCATTCGCAACAATTTAAGGAGCGCTTCATGAAAAAAATATCACTTGCCCTTCTGGTCCTAGCCCTCTCCCTCTCCTTGTTCGCCCAGGGGACTGCAGAGAAACAGATGCAGAGTAGCGATTTCTATCGCGCAACCGATGCAAATGGCAGGACACTCCTGCTTAGTGAAAAACCCACGTCCATCATGGTGGCTGGAAAAGCTGCGGTCATGCCGGCAAATGCCCTCTTTCTCTTCCCAGAGGTAGAGTCCATGGAGTTGCAGCTTTCCAAGACTGACCAGGGCCTTGGAGACTTCTTTTCCATGCTCCGTCCTGCTTTGGATGACCAACCCAGATTTTCCCAGAATGCAAGCGTTGAGGAAATAGCTTCTAAGAATCCTGAACTGGTTCTGCTCAAGGCTACCCACTATGAGTCTATAGCCAAGAAACTCGACCAGCTGGGAGTGGCCAACTTTACCATGAACCTGGAAACGTATGAGCAGTGGCAAAGTGAAATCACTGAACTCGGAAAGCTGTTGAAGAACACAAGCCGTGCAAAAGAGATCCTCTCCCTCTATGACAGCCGGCTCAAGCATATCACAGACAAGGTAAGCACCCTCAAGGAGGAACAGAAAATCAGAGTACTGCTTCTCCAAGGGGCAAAAAGTGACAATGCAAACTCCTTCTCAATCGCTCCCGACAGCTGGATGCAGAGCTGGATGGTCGACCAGGTGGGTGCCGATGCCGTATGGAAGGGTGCCAATACCGCATCCAATGGATGGTCCACCGTCTCTTTCGAACAGATAGCGGCTTGGAATCCCCAAGTCATCTACATCGTCAGCTACAAGAGCCCAACGCAAAGCTTTGTTGAGGAAATCTACAGCTCATCTCTCTGGGCTGGCTTGGATGCAGTAAAGAACAATCAGGTCAAAGCGGCTCCTGCAGATATGATGAGTTACATGCAGCCGGTTTCCAGCTGGATTCTCGGTACCGAGTGGATGGCACAGGACCTCTATCCCCAGCTTTTCCCAGAAATGGATATGCCTGAGCAGGTACGTTCCTTCTATACGGAAATGTATGGTATCAGCGAACCAGAAAAGCTCGACTACCTGATTGGGCGCTTCAATGCCTCGATTGCATTGAACGGGCGCTAATGAACGCACAGCTTTCCTACCGTAGTGAGCAAAGGCGCAACAGGGGTGTCCTGTTGCTCCTTTTTACGCTGCTGCTCTTGCTCTCTGTGCTCTTCCTGTTTGCAGGAAGGTACCCCAAGGGAGGCATCACCTTCCCCAACGACCTTGGGACAAACATGATGATGAGAAACATCATGCTCAATATCCGTCTTCCCAGGATTCTGCTCGCCATCATAGCAGGGGCAATTCTCAGTGCCGCGGGCTTCACCTTCCAGATGCTCTTCTCAAACCCTTTGGTAGAGCCAGGCTTCCTTGGGGTAAGCCAGGGCTCGGCCTTTGGAGCGGCTCTGGTCATCGTAGCGGGAACCAACAGCTCTGCAATGGTGCAAATAAGTGCCACCTTCTTTGGGCTGCTTGCCCTTGGCGCTTCCTATTTCTTGGCCAAGCGATTCCGCTTTGGGGGGTGGCTGCTCAGGCTAGTGCTCTCCGGTATTGCCGTCTCGGCAATCTTCTCCTCTGCCCTAGGAGTGGTCAAGCTGGTAGCCGAACCTACAAAGGATCTGCAGGACATCACCTTCTGGATGATGGGAGGCCTTTGGAACAGCAACTGGAAGCAAATCCTTACGGTCATGCCGATAGTCATAGTATGTCTTGGCATACTGTTCAGCTACCGCTGGAGGATGAACCTACTCTCCCTGCAAGAGAAAAGTGCCTACTCAGTAGGGCTTAATCCCAAGCTGGACAGGACTGTATTGCTGGTGGTTGCCACTGTAGGGACGACTCTGACCATCTCTCTGACCGGTCTCATCGGATGGGTCGGCCTTATCATGCCGCACCTTGCCCGCAAGCTTTTCGGATCTGACAGCAAGGCAGCCCTTCCCGGCGCCATGGTGATGGGTTCGCTCTTCCTCCTTTTGTGTGATACGGTTGGAAGGACGCTCCTGCCAACAGAGATTCCCATAGGGTTGCTCACCAGCTTTATCGGAGCGGTCATATTCATGGTGATCCTCTCACTCAAGCATCAGGAGGGCAAGGCATGACGGCGATCAAGATCGAAGACCTCAGCTTTACCTATCCCAGTGGAACCCGAGCCCTCTGCTCTATCTCCCTTGAGGTGGAGGAGCACTCCACCTTAGCCCTTCTGGGTTCAAACGGGGCTGGGAAAAGCACCCTGATGGATTTGCTTTTCGGATGGAAGAGCTCTCCTACCATAACGCTTTTCGGGAAACCCCTGAAGGAATACGGCAGAAAGGAGCTGGGAAGGAATATAGCCCTGGTTCCCCAGAGCGAACACTACAACTTCTCCTTTACCCTGCTTGATTACACGCTGTTTGGCAGGGCCCCCTATCTCGCAGAAATGGCCTCCCCGACCGATGCGGATGTGCATATCGCCTACGAGGCGTTGGACATGGTAGGGCTTACCCTGTTCGCAAAAAGGTCGGTTACCTCCCTTTCAGGGGGTGAAGGCCAGTTGCTGCTGATCGCCCGTGCCATTGCCCAAGAGAGCAAGGTCCTCCTCCTTGATGAACCTACCTCCGCCCTTGACCCTGCCAACAGGAGAAAGGTCATTGATATACTTGCTTCCTTGCATGAACAGGGAAAGACTATCATCTTCACCACGCACGATGCACAGTTTGCCTATGAGCTTGCTACGCATGTGGCGATGCTCAAGGGTGGCAAGCTGCTCGCCTTTGGGGAAAAGGAGAAGGTAGTCACCAGTGAACTGCTGACTACCCTCTATGATACTGAAATGACCGTATGCACGGTTGGGGAAAAGACCCTTATCTACTGAGCTCAACAGGAACATACGAAAAACTCCGTACGTCAAAGAGCCCCGTATCGGTGAGCTTATAGGCAGGTATCACCGGCAATGCCATAAAACTGAGGGTGGTAAAGACATCGATATCGGCTTTGATGGAAAATTCCCTTTGCCCGACCTCGTGCAGGGTATCCAAGGCTTTGGCTACCTCTGAGCCAGGTCTGTCACTCATCAGGCCGCCTATGGGCATGGCAAGGGAGGCAAGGACTTTGCCTCCCTTGAGAAGGGCTATCCCCCCCCCAATGCCTATGAGGGACTCTACAGCTGCAACCATATCCTGGTCGTTGTCACCTGCTACGATGATGTTATGCGAGTCATGGCCTACTGAGGAGGCTATGGCCCCTCCCTTGAGGCCAAGGCCCCGGATAAGGGCTACACCAACATTCCCAGTTCCCTTGTGGCGCTCGATGACGGCCAGCTTTATTATATCCTCTTCAGGATTATGGATCCACGCCCCCTGTACAACAGAGACTTCAGCCTCCCCTGCTCCGGTGACAACGCCACCGGGAATAACATCGATGATGCGCACGTGTGAGCTTTTCAAAGGAAGAGATAGTGCGGAAACAGAAAAGTCCTTGACTTTCATCTTGGGTGCAACCCGTTCATCGTGATGTGACACAACGGGCTTGAGAATCTTTCCATCCTGAGCAACCAAATTACCTCCGATGTATACATGGCTCATCGAGAAGTCTTTGAGGTTGTCACAGAGTACCAGATCTGCTCTCATACCTGGGGCGATGGCACCGCGGTCCTGTAGATTGTAGCATTCGCTGCTGTTGACCGTTGCCATGCAGATCGCCTCGATGGGATCGAGTCCAGCTGCGACAGAAATGCGCACATTATTGTTGATATGCCCATCCTCTAGGATGCTCTTGGGCTGGCGGTCATCGGTGCAGAAAAGACACCGTCTGCTGTTTGCCGAGGTCACTCCGCCAAGCAGTCCCAACACATTCTTACACGCCGAACCTTCACGGAGCATGACGTACATGCCGCGACGAACCCTACTTTGCAGCTCTTGTGCACTCTCACACT
>DMAO01000239.1 GCA_003446545.1 Sphaerochaeta sp. | reverse complement strand
TAAATCGTTTGAGTTGATACGAGCTGATATAGTTGGCAACAATACTCAACACTGAGAGAATAAGAACAAAAGAGATAAAGCTTGCCCAGTTGTATGCCATGAGAGCCGGTGTATTCGATAGTATGGTGATAAGCACTACTAGCTGTACAGAGGCTATGATAATGGTAATCAGAAGAGGAAGCAGCACACTTGAGAGAAGCACAGTAATCGTTACATATATCAGGGGGAAGAACTCAGTGAGTCCAAGACGTGAGTCAATGTATATTGATCCCCATGTGCCGATGAGTGAAAGGGCCACTGTCAGTATGGAAGAGAGTCTATACATATTTTTCAAAGTAGCAATATACGCAACACCATCGATACCAGCCAGAATGCCTATCAACAGGGAGTAGGCTTGCCTCTCAAAGGTACCTGTGGGATTTAACCGTAGTAAAAGGATATATGCAAGTATAAGCAGTACAAAGATAAAGGGCTGTAACCATCGAAGGCTCTGGTATCGTATGTCTTGGGTTTCTTGTAATTCCATACGTCATTATGCTATGGAGCAAGGTGTATGGCAAGTTGCTGAAATCATTTTACTGCAAGATGGAGGGAAAAAAAGGAAGCAGAGAAAGTAAAGATGAAATAACGTTGCCCATAGCCTTGAAGAATATGGGCAACGTTGCCTTGTAGTATCATCGTAGAAAGTCCAATCTGCCAAAGGCATAAGGATCTTACGATAGGGACTTCTCATGTTTGCTGAGCTCTGAAGGACGTATCTCACCAGCTTTGGTCAGACCGATTTTTGTAAGAATGGGTCCTATGATCTCAAAGAAAATGGACGTAGCGGTAACAGTGGTGATAACCATCACCCCTATGCTTGCGCCATGGGCGCTTATTCCTGTGAACTCCTGTTTTACCACAAGGGAAAGCCCGATCGCCACACCCGCTTGGGAAAGGATTCCCATCCCAAGATATTTCCTGATATTGCTTTCCATCTTTCCTAGGACACAGCCTAGGTAGGCTCCGCCCATCAAGCCAGAGGTACGTCCTAAGATATATACAGCACCAAGCAAACCAAGGGATGGTAGGGCATTCAGGTGCAGGTTTGCCCCGGCAAGGGTAAAGAAGAGCACAAACATCAGTGGCATGAATGATTCCAATTGGCTTTTCAGAGAGTGTATCACCTTGGAGCTCTGGGTATTGACAATGATGATGCCAAAAATCATGTTTGTAAGGATTTCTGAAAGACCCAGCCAGGTGCAGAGCCCTGCAATGATAAATACCTGAGCGAACAGGAGAACCAGCACATCAACTTTCTCGCGTAACCTTTTGACCAACAGGCCGAAGAAAAAGCCCATCGCAGTTCCTATCAGGATAGAGAAGAATACCTCTTTCAAAGGCTCAAGAAGAACCAATGCGATATTCATGGTCCCGCCCATCTCCGAGTGAAGTAACGATTGAGCAATTGCTGAGGCAAACCCAAAGATGATGATCCCCAATCCGTCATCAAATCCGACAACAGCATACAGGGCTTCGGTCAGTTTACCTTTGGCCTTGTACTCCTGTATGATGGCAACAGTCCCAGCTGGTGCACTTGCAGGAGCAACAGCGCCAAATACCAGGGCAAGGGGAAGGTCCCGAGTCAAGGCATACACTACACCCATTACAATGATGAATGCCATGAAAGATTCGGCAAATATGACAGTTATGATTCCAGATCCCTGTCTTTTCAAGGCGGGGAGACTCAGTTCAAGACCTATGCTGACCGCAACAAAGCTCAAGGCAATATCGGTGATGAAGGATAAGCTGCCTTGGACTGGTTCGCTGATGAAATTCACCAGGGAAGGCCCCAGCAGTACTCCAGCTACCATGTAGCCTATCAAGGACGGTAGTTTTACCAGTCGCATGAGCTTTCCCATGTAGAAAGCAAGCAACATCATGATCCCTGCTGTAAGTAGCAGAGGAAATTGTGCAAATATATTCATATGGTTCTCCCTAAAAATCCAAAGATCCGAGGGTGAAGGCCAAGTCATGGACCGTTACCATAACTCCACGATTCTGATCGATATCGTTGGTAGTGGTGCGGATTCTTCTCAGTACGCTGTTTACACTCTCTCTGTCGATTACCGCGATAAGGACACGGCTGAAATTCTTGCTCCTATCACTCCAAAATGCTGCAAATAAAGGCATGTGGTAGAGGTATTGGTTAGCATTTTCAGTCTCTATGACAGCAACCGAACCATCGGCTTCAGAACTGACAGCCTCCAGTATCTCATCAAAATACTCTTCCTTCTGTATATATACTGTAAGCTGGGATTTTAGCGTGCCAACTTCAGAAACGTCAGGGGTGGATATTTGGGAGTTGAAAATCTCGACTATCTGTTGAGGGGTAGTTGCACCTAAGATGTTTTCCCTGACTGTTTTTTCCCTGACTGCCTTGGAGATGGCAGCTAGAAGCCGCACGTGTTCATTCCTCATGTCAGTCGGACCGATGAGGAATATGAAGATTTGGGAAGGCTTCTCGTCCAAAGCGGCGAAATCAAGGGGCTTCGTTGTGGTTATGACACCAATGACAAACTCCTTTAGATGATCAAAACTGCAGTGGGGGATTGCAATACCATTGGAAAGGCCTGTTGATCGTAGCTTTTCCCGTTTGGTAAAAGCCTCCAAAATAGCTTTCTCACCGATGGGCTGTAGGGGTTTTGCCTTGGTTGCGTTATTCGCTATCAAGGCCAGTAGGGTTCGCTTGTCGGTTACGTCTGCCTGAAGTGTTATACACTCAGCGTGCAGGTTGTGCCATAGATTCATAGTCATCCTCCAACAGTAGCCTGATTACTTCGTCTGAAGTACTGGCCTTTAACATTTTTTCTTTTATTCCCTCTTTCTGGGAAAATCGTGCCAATCGTGACAAAATACGTAGGTGCATAGTTTCATTGGGGGCGAGCAGTAGGAAGAAGATATGGGTTGGTTCCCCATGAAGATTTCCAAAGGTAATCCCTTTTTTGCTGATACCCATAATGATCGGGGGAAACCCAGAGGGAACCTGCTTCACATCCCGTAGGTGAGGAAACGCTGTCCCTTGCCCAAAGGCTGTGGTGACCATCTCTTCCCGGGCGAGCAGTTGTTGTACAAGCTCTTGCCTGTCAACGATCAAGCCCTGTTCCTGCAAAGGAGCTGTCAATTCCCAAAGGACTTCCTCTACCCTTGCAGCTTGTAAATCCATACACATATACGGTGGTTGAATAATACGGGAAAGTTGTAACACCGTTGTGGGAACATCCATAAGCCTTGCAAATGTATGTTCCTCTGAGAAGTTCATTTTAGCGTTTAGCCACAGGTCGATGACACTTCGTTTGAATCTCCACTGTCCGGCAACCTTCATGCAGGGGATCTCGTTGCGAGCGATCATCCTGGTTACCGTCTTGGGGACGATTTTAAGATAGTCAGCTACATCCTGTAGGGTTAAAATATCAGTATTGTCCATAATTGTCCTTTAAAGTCCCTAATAAGGTATTACAACTCCTCCAATAAATTGTCAATGGATACACAGAAAGAAAATAGTGTATAGGAGTAAATTTAACCATATTGGCTAGGGGATTGGGTTGTGTTCCCATTTCCGATAGACAATACTATAGACAGATCAAAAGAATAGGAGGCTTCAATGAAAAAACTTCTTATTGTCCTTTCCCTGGCAATGGTAGCCCTTGGGATGTTCGGATGTGATCTGATTCCTTTGAACCACCATACGCAATACTTCTACAACTTAGCAGGAGAGGGAAATGATGATTCATCAAAAACTTTGAAGTACCGCAGTGATGGGTATACCATCATCATGAGTAGGGGCTATTGTGAGGAAGTACTGAAAGAATCTGAAGCAAACGACTTGATTCCTTTCACTGGCTTTTCCCTCACATTGGATGGGAATGTATTGGAACCAATAGACAGTATGTCCGTCGATGAGTTGGGTAATACTGGCTATCATGTTGTGCAGTCCTTCTCTTTGGGAGTTTTGAGCAGAGGCTCGCATACATTGCTAGGAGTGACCAATCTGATTAAAGAGGGTGGTCCCCCCCGTACAAACACTGTCTATCTTACGATCGAGTGAGGGCTTTAGGGATCTGATGAGGTAGCAATCTATAGTACTGATGTGTCATCAACTGGTAGCTGTAATCTAGGAACAGAAAAGATACACCCCTCTATCACCTGAAGGATACGGAATCCCATCTAGCAGGTTTTTTT
>DMAO01000207.1 GCA_003446545.1 Sphaerochaeta sp. | reverse complement strand
TGTTTGTCACCCTGGGTGAGGTCTCCTTCTCCCTATGCTGGACTGATAGTACCACAAGAATGCAGACAATGCAGGATCTGGGGGTCTGGCTATGAGAAAAAACCTGCTATCCCTTGTTCTAGTACTCCTAGTAGTATGCTCTTCCTGTGATCTCTCCATGCTGCAGATACTCGATGGGGAGAAAGCGTCGGAGGATACCAACACCTTCATCATATCCGAGGAGTATGAGAATGCCTCCTCCTTCACCATGCTGCTCACTTCAGACCAACACTTCGATCGCGAGGACAGCGGTGTCTATTATGAGGAAGATCTGTTTCTGCATTGGGTCTCTACCTATCAGAGTGAACATCCAGATACTGATAGGGAGACACACCTTACCCTTATGGTCAGTCTGGGCGACGTTACCGAAAACTCCAAGGCAGAGGAATTCCAAAAGTTTGTTCTCTTCAAAAACAAACTCGCGGGTCAAGGGATAGCTACCTATGTAGTGAAGGGCAACCACGACATCCGACCCGGGACCAACTGTATTGCAGATTGGAGAACCTATGTAGGCCAGTATAGCTACCAGGCTTTCGCCTATAAGGGGGTTTCGTTCTACCTGCTGAATTCGGCTGCCAGAACGCTAGGAAGGATCCAGATGCAGGAACTGCAAGAGGCTGTCAAGCTGGATGACAAGCGTCCCAAGCTCTTTTTCTCGCATGCCCCCCTCTATGGCAAACCTTTCATGCTCTACACGGTGATGTGTGATNNTTCCTTGCTGGGCATCACCATCAGGGGGATGTGCTGTATAGCTTCAAAAGAACTACCTCGGAATTCATCGTCGGCGCTTTCCATGGAAGGGATTCCCTGATTGAACAGATTAGGCCCCGATGGTATCTGTTACACTTCAGCTCTGAAGACAAGATGATTACCATTACCCGCTTTCAGGTTGAGAGCGATAGGAGGATAACAGAAAAGGTGATGGCGATATTAGATGTTGATCTGTGAAAAATACACTCAAACTTTCTATTTGAATGGTCTATGGATAAGAAAGGATTGAGGTGAATAGCGTTACATCAAAATGTCTAGTGTCAAAAAACTGGGTATCGATTCTAAACTGGTACCTATAAAATGGACAGTTAAATAAAAAGGGGTTCTTTCGAAAGTTGGTCAACATGTTGACTTACTTTCGAATGGAGGCATATGTACATACAAAGGGATACGTATTTAAAACAACTCAAGGATAGCAAATTCAATGGCCAAGTGAAGGTAATCACAGGAATCAGAAGATGTAGGAAGAGCTTTCTCCTTTTCAAAATCTGAACGTCATGACAAAGTTCCGAGGACGTGGTGATGTAATCCATGGCTATCCATTGTCTTACAAGGAATAGTCAGACTCATGGTACTGCCCTCATTCACCCTGGTGTTACCCATTCTCGCCCTTACCTTGGGCGGGTATATGGTCGCAAGGCTCTGCGCCATCAACGTTGATGCGTTGGTGGTAATCATCTCTGATTTCTTTATGCCATCTCTCATCTTCATATCCCTCTACAAGAGCGATATCCATGCATCCCTTGTCCTAGACCTGGCAGGGGCAACCACCTTGATAGTTGCTCTGCTTACCCTCACTTCCTTCCTGTATGCAAAGGCTTTCAAACTTGACAAGAGTGCATTCATGCCCTCACGTATCTTCATGAACTCTGGCTTCTTGGGTACTCCCCTGATGCAACTCTGGGGTGGGACGCCTGCGATGAACCTCATTGTCATCTACGACCAGATACAGACCATCTATATCTTTACCCTGGGCATTCTCATCATAACCGGGGGCCTGAGCAGAAAATCTCTAGGGACAATCGTAAAGTCACCTATCCTGTGGGCTGTCTTTGCAGGATTCTTCTTTCGTATTACAGCTCTTGTGATACCCGCAAGCATTATCACCACCTTTGAGTTTGCCAAAGCGGCAGCGCCTCCCTTGGCAGCCTCTACCTTAGGGGTATAGCTGAAAAGTACCAAGTGGAATATTGACAAGCATATTGCTGGAAGCCTGACCATCAGGTTTGTGGGTGGGTTCCTGTTTGCCCTCTTGGCAACCCATCCGCTATGGGGTACGATAAGATTTCGCGGGCACCATGGTCATTGTCTCAACCATCTTGGGCATCATAACAATTCCGCTAAGTTTTCAGCTTGCAGGGTGAAACAAAAAAGTATGCTTCGTTGTTTATAAGCAATAATGATTTTTTTTTGGGAGGCCTTATGAAAAGATACTCTGTCATGCTTTCATGTATGCTCATCACGGCGTTGCTTGGAGCAGCCGGCATACAAGAGTCGATGCGACCGGTCTCTGATCGTGCTACTACAGCAGAAAATAATCAGGATTTCTTTATGCGATCAGTGCAACAATTCTCAGACCAGTTGTTCTTTGTCGATAGCTTTAAGGAAAAAAACGCTATGGTCTCCCCCCTTTCGGTCTTGCTAGCCTTGGGGATGACCACCAATGGAGCCGAGGGCTCTACCCTCAGCTCCACCCTTGATGTGCTGGTTGCAAAAGTAGGGACATTACAGCAGTTCAATGATGCCAATACTCACTACCTGAACAGCATCAGTGACCTCAGTGATATTGAATTGAGCATAGCCAACAGCCTATGGCTCAACAAGCAAGTACGCTTTGACAAGGGGTTTCTCACCAAGTCACGGGATATCTATCATGCAACAGCGAAGAACTTGGATTTCTCAGCAAAAAGTTCCCTCAATGCCATAAACTCTTGGGTCAATGAAGCGACCAGAGGCACCATTACCTCTATCCTTGATTCGCTAGATCCGGCTGCTCTGCTATATCTTATCAATGCTGTCTACTTCAAGGGAGACTGGGAGAACCCTTTCACCAAGGAGAGCACCTACCCAGATACCTTCATACTCAAGGATACGAGTGTGCAGGCTCCTTTCATGCACCAGAGCTCGCTCTTTCCCTACGCCAAGGCACTTGATGCCCAGATGGTGATGATGCCCTACAGCAATGACAGATATGCCTTTGTGGCACTGCTGCCTTCTGAGGGAACAGACCTCGAGACATGGCTTGCTGGGCAAAAGGAACAGGGTGGATTTACCCAAAGGATGTTCAGCTCTGTCGAGAGTCTCCAGAACACCCATATGGATCTTGCCATTCCCAAGTTCGAAGCCTCCTACAAGGACTCGCTTGTCGACGAGTTGAAACAACTGGGCATAAGGGATCCTTTTGATGGGAAGAAGGCTGACTTCTCCCTAATGACAGAGAGCAGGAGCAAGGAAATAGTCATCACTGAGGTGTTGCACAAGACCTTTATCCGCGTCGATGAGCAGGGTTCAGAAGCCGCTGCGGTTACCTCTGTCATGATGAAAGCGACCAGCATGCCTATCAGAGAGAAGCTTAGTCTGCGTTTTGACCGGCCCTTCTTCTATGCGATCATAGACAGGGAATATGAAATCCCTTTGTTTATGGGCACGATGGAGAATCCTCTGGCCGAGTAAGGGTAGAGGACCAACATGAACAAACGAATACACCAGAGAAGGCTTCAGCTCAGATCTGTGCTATCTCCCTAGTCAGGGAGAACTCGAGGGGCCTCCCCTGATAGTAGCCACGTTTCTCTTCGGGCATGAGGGCTGCCATCCTGAGCATAATCTCATCGCTAAGGGCTTCTCGGGTTGCAGCATCCACGCGACCACCTTTCTGGATAATCTCGAAAGGCTTTCCTACCGCTATGGTGATGGGGGTTCGTCTGAGGCGCTTGAGGTTCTTGGAGAAGCTGCTGAGGCCCATGATAACGACAGGAACCATGGGAGTATCCTTCTTGTGGGCAATGAAGGCTATGCCTGCCTTGCCCTGCTGAAGCCTCTCATCCTTGCTCCTGGTCCCTTCCGGTGCCATGGCTAGGATTTCCCTGCGGTCAATGGCTGCGAGGCATGCCCCCATGGTCTCACGTCCCATATTTTCGCGGTCGACAGGAATGCTTCTCCACAAGTCCATAACCCAGCCAAGGAACTTGTTATCCCACAACTCCTTCTTTGCCATGGCAAGAAGATTGCTACGCCGTAGGAAAACATAGAGCATGGGGCCATCAAGGACAGAGGTATGGTTGGCCAGCAAAAGAAGCGGCCCGTCTTGCGGAACTTTCTTCAGTTCTTCAAGGTTTATGCGGCAAGTTACCCTGAAGAACCCTCTCAATACTGTATTGACAAATCTTTCCGATACTTTCATGAGCAAACTATAGCAGAGAGCAATGGAGCAAACCAGAGGAAAAACCAGAATTCATACGTTTACGTCATATGTTTTTTTATGGTAAGCTTAAAGATGTTATCTCTATAAGGAGCTTATTGTATGGAAACAAGAACATTTGAAAAATTGGGCATCACCACTTCCCTGTTGGGCTTCGGTGCTATGCGCCTTCCCGTTACACAAGACGGGGCCATAGATGAACCGCTAGCAGAGGATATGATGGACCTCGCCCTTAAGTCTGGTGTGAACTATATCGATACTGCCTACCCCTACCATGAGGGCAAGAGCGAAGCTCTTGTGGGAAGAGTGCTAAAGAAGTACCCAAGGAAATCCTTTTCCCTTGCAACAAAGCTTCCCTGCTGGAAGGTCAACTCCCTCCCTGATGCAAAAGAACTATTCGCTGAACAGCTAGAGAACCTTCAGACAGNNTTACGACAAGATGGTTGGCCTAGGGGTTGTCACCTACCTGGAAGAACTCAAGAGGGAAGGAAAAATCAGACATATCGGATTCTCCTTCCACGGCATCTATGAGGATTTTGAGAGAATTATCCAGAGCTATGCTTGGGATTTCTGTCAGATACAGTACAACTACCTTGATACGGAATATCAGGCGGGAACAAAGGGCTATCTGCTCGCAGAGAAGTTGGGCATTCCCGTCATTGTCATGGAACCCATCAAGGGAGGTTCCCTTGCATCCCTTCCCCCTGACCTTCAGCACCACCTCAATGATCTCGACGGTAAGGCAACACCGGCCTCCTTTGCAATGCGCTGGGTGGGAAGCCATCCCTATGTGAAGGTCATCCTCAGTGGCATGTCCACCCTTGAGCATGTCTCTGATAACCTCAGGACATTTTCTGATTTCAAGAAGCTTACCGAGAAAGAATATCGTGCACTGGATGAGATCGGGGACATCATGCGTGGAAGGGTCGGCAATGGCTGCACAGGCTGCAAATACTGCATGCCTTGTGCCTTTGGTGTCGATATCCCTGGAAACTTCGCCCTTTGGAATCGCTATCGTATGTTCCAGGACTATGACATGGTCAAGAAAGAGTGGGAAAATGCGACCAAACAGGATAGCAGGCCCCCTGCCTGCACAGAGTG
>DMAO01000243.1 GCA_003446545.1 Sphaerochaeta sp. | reverse complement strand
CCTTTTTTGTTAGCTTGCTAATGATAATACTAAGGAACCTCCTTATCGGCTAGGGCACTAGGGTGCGCACTTGTGAAAGATTGTAGGCAGGTAGGGCCTTGTTGTACATTGGCGGAGAATTTTTCACCATAAAGAACAACCTGGGCTCCCTTTGAAAAGGGAGCCCAGGAAGTGAATTCTCTTGTTGGCCTAGAACAGATCGGAATATGCCTTGAGCACTTCGTCGCCTTCACAGCCATTGAGCACCTTGGTGGCTAGTATCTTGCCAAGTTGCACACCCTCCTGGTCAAAGCTGTTGAGGTTCCAGATAAAGCCTTGGAACATCACCTTGTTCTCAAAGTGGGCGAGCAGGGCCCCAAGGGTTCTTGGTTCAAGCTTTTCTGCAAACAACAAGGAAGAGTAGCGGTTGCCCTCAAACTGCTTGTTTGGGTTCGCATCCTCCTTGCCCTTGGCAAATGCCACGATCTGGGCAACAAGGTTTGCATTGAGCTTGGTCTGGCTTGTGGAACCTTCCACTACGATGTCCTTGCCATACTGGGAAGATGAAAATCCAATGAACTGCAAAGGAATGGTATCAGTTCCCTGGTGCAGAAGCTGGTAGAAGGAGTGCTGCCCGTTGGTTCCAGGTTCTCCGAATATGATGGGACCGGTGCTGTAGGAGAGAGGCTCTCCATTCCTATTCACATGCTTGCCGTTACTTTCCATGTCCAGCTGTTGCAGATGGGCAGGGAAGCGTGTCAGGGCTTGGGCATAGGGCAGTATTGCAGTAGTTGGAAGTCCTAAGGCATTTCTCAAGTAGATACCAATAAGGGCGTCAGCCAGAGCTGCATTCTTGGTTATGTCGCCTTCTAGGGCGAGGATGTCTGCCTCATGAGCCCCGTTAAGGAGCTGAGCAAAGACAGGGTAGCCAAAGGCCAGGGAGAGTAGTACGCCTCCCACTGCACTGGTGGCGCTGTACCTTCCACCTATATAGTCATCGATATAGAAGGCGTCAAGCAAAGAGGAAGAGGCGGCTAGGGGGCTGGTCTTGCTGGTGACGGCGACCATATGCTTTTCGGCCTGAATGCCCTGTATGCCGCTTTCTGTTATGGCCTTGAGCACCAGGTCCCTATTGGTAAGGGTCTCCAGTGTGGTCCCGCTTTTTGAGACCAGGATGAACAGGGTGGTTTCAAAGTCCAGGTTCTTAAGCACTTCGGCTGCATCATCAGGGTCGACATTGCTGATGAAGCGCCCCTCAAGCTGAGGTTTCCCTTGGGATGTACACCAACCCTTGAGGGCTAGATAGAGGGCACGCGGCCCCAGGTCGCTTCCGCCAATACCAATCTGCACAACTGTCTTGAAGGGCTTTCCCGTCGAACCTACTATCTTTGCACCACGTACCTTGTTTGCAAAGGTCTCTATTCTCTTTAGCACTTCAGCGTAGAAAGAGCCCTTTTCTTCTCCGTCTGCTGTGACGGCTTTGAGCACCTGGCCACGGGTAAGGTGGTGAAGTACCAGCCTTCTCTCTCCTGTGTTCATAATCTCACCATTGAGGATGGCGCGGTACTTTTCAATAAGTTGCTGCTCATCGGCGAGCTCCTGCAGGACAGCGAGGCTCTGCTTATCAACAGGCATGGCTGCATAGTTGTAGGTGAGACCCCCTGCAGAGGCAATCTGATATGTCTTGATGCGTTGCTTGTCCAACACTGTCCTAAGGTCCTTTGGCTGCAGGGTTATCAGTCGGGCGTATGCATCCGTCTTGTCAAGGTTCTTAAATATCATAGGTTGGCTCCTTATACAAAAACACCCTCCCATTGTACCGGGAGGGGGCTTGATAGGCAAGGCTGTCCTACTCTTCAATTTCCGGGATGCGGGTCTTAAAACTATCCTGCAGGTCTTCTTTGTTCATACCCTCACGAAGGATTACAAAAATGGTGTCATCCCCTGCGAGAGTCCCCAATATCTCAGGAAGGGCTAGGACATCGAGGGCTATTCCCACGCTGTTAGCATGTCCCGGACGGGTTTTTATGACGCCAAAGTTCCCCGAAAATTCGATGGATAGGATCCCTCTTCTCACATCCTGGATATAACTCTTTTCCGATTCGCTAATCAGATCGTTATCAGGCAGTGCATAGTAGTAGCCTGACCATCCATCGGAAATCTTGCCGACTTTCAGCATTTTCAGGTCTCTGGAAAGGGTAGCCTGGGTTACTGTGTACCCCTCGGTTTTCAGCATCTCAAGCAGTGTATCCTGGTTGTCGATTCTATTACTCTTAATCAGTTCCTTGACAACAGTAAGACGGTTATGTCGTTGCCTCATTGTATGGCTTCTCCTGTCTATCGCATCGAATTGGATATTTATGCGTTATATACGAATAAAGATACAGTACTATCACAAGCAATGCAAGATTGAACGCCTTTCTTTTTTTGGGAGAACGCTTGACCGGAGACCGAGTATCATATTTCAATTCTTCCTAAAATAGGGTTAATTCGGCATTGGTTTATATTTTTGATGCTAGAGCTGAGGTGTTTGCCATATTTTCCAGTCCCGAAATACATACTCATACAATACATTCTGTGTGTACATATCCAAAGAACACTTTAGGATAAATTGTACATACAATAGTCATCCGCACAGCCAAATCCCAGATGGTATATCCCTTGTTTCTTACGACTAGGGTACACAAAAAGGTTGAAGGGTATAATAATTTGTCCTTTGTGCTATAAGTTTATATGCAGTTTAACTTTTTCATGAAAGATGCATTGTATGTTGATCTAGGGGGACTATCATGACTATCAAAAAACGCCTCTTTATTTCCAACATTTTGATGATCTTGGCTCCGGTGGCAATTACCTTGCTCATCGGGCTTGCATGCATTGGTAGCATTTGGTTTATCGTCACCCATGAATCAGTATTTGGATTTGAAGACAGCGAGGATTTCTATCAGGTTAGCCAACAGCTTGCGCTCCTTGTGGAACATAGGTTATTGGAGGCAACCGAAGACCAGGGCGAGAAACTCAAGGACCTTGGGAAGTTATTGGAAAACCAGTCGATCTCATTGGTTGTCCAATCGAACGATGAGGATATATATGCCTACGGGAATCGTTCAGTCCATGACCCTACTCTCATAGATGCCGTTTCTGAAATGAAAGGGGAAGGTCTCGTACGTAACCAAGGGCGTGTTTTGTATATGAAGCCCATCGAAATCGACGGGGATACCTTTAGAATCCTGATTTCTGGCAACCAAACGGAGATTAGCTATGATTCCTTGACCGTGGTGCTTGCCTTTACTGCAATCGTCCTGATATTCACAATATTCCTTGCAATCCTCCTGACAAACCGTTTTTTGGTTAAATTCGTATTCCAACGGATAGAAGAACCACTGCTCATACTCTCCAATGGTGTGCACCAGATTATGGACGGGAATCTGGGCCATCGTATCGAATACAGTCAAGTGGATGAATTCGCTCCTGTTTGCTCTGATTTCAATGAAATGGCTGTTCGACTGAAGCAATCTGTGGTGCTTTCTCAAAAACAAGACCAAAGCAGAAAAGAGTTGCTTGCAGGGATCTCCCACGACCTTCGTACACCCTTGACCACTATCCGGGCGTATGTGGAGGGACTGCAAGACGGCATCCCAAAAACCCCGGAAGCGAAGGATGCCTATCTCCAAACAATTAGGATGAAAACCGAAGAGATTACCCAGATGGTATCGATGCTGTTCGTGTTTTCAAAAATGGAACTTGGAGAATATGAGGGACATCCTGAACTTCTGCAACTGGACGATGAGATTATCCAGCTGGTACTGGCAATAGCCCAGGAATATAAGGAAAAGGGATTGGTGATATTGACAGATCAGCTGCTTTCTGCAAAGGTTTTTGCAGATCCAGACCAATTGCGAAGGGTTTTGATGAATATTTTTGAAAACAGCCTGAAATATAAGGAAAAGGCTAAAGGGACCTTAGTGATCTCTCTGACCAAGAAGGGTAATAAGTACCTCCTCTCCTTATGTGATGATGGCCCTGGGGTTCCTGTGGAATCCTTGCCCCATCTCTTCGAGGCATTCTACCGCTCTGATCCTGCCCGCCAGAATTCCTTTGAGGGAAGTGGGCTGGGGCTCGCCATTGCTGCCAAGATAATTGGACAAATGCAAGGTGAGATACTTGCAAGGAATGTAGAAACGGGAGGGCTTGAGATTATGGTCCTTCTGCCTGAGGTTGAGGGATAATATGGAACGAATATTGATTATCGAAGATGATCCGGATATTGCTAACATTGAACGTGACTATCTGGAATTTGAACGGTTCGAAGTTGACATCGCATCCGATGGTAAGATCGGGATGGACCTAGCCCTACAAGGTACCCATAATTTGATACTCCTTGATCTGATGCTTCCCGGGTTGGATGGGTTCTCAATCTGTCGCCAGCTTCGGGAGAAATTGGATATTCCCATCCTGATGGTGACGGCAAGGCAGGAAGATATCAGCAAGATTCGCGGCCTTGGCCTGGGGGCTGACGATTATATCGAGAAGCCCTTTTCGCCGAGCGTGCTGGTAGCACGGGTCAAAGCACATCTGGTTCAATATGCAAGACTCAAACAGTCTGGGAACCACAAGCCCAGTGAGATCACCATTGGGAGCATCTCCATCAACACCGATACGCACCGGGTCTATCTGAAGGGCAAGGAAGTGGAGCTGAAAAACAAAGAGTATGAACTTCTCCTCTTTTTCGTACTCAATGTTGATGTCGTTTTTAGCAAGGAGACATTATATGAACGCATCTGGGGCATGGATGCAATGGGAGACAGCGCTACGGTGGCCGTCCATATCAACCGTTTGCGTGAGAAAATTGAAGAAAACACTGTAAAACCACAGTTAATCCAGACTGTCTGGGGTGCTGGTTATCGATTTACACCCTAAAAAGTCCAAAATACTACAGAATTTATCTTTTGTTTACTCCTAGGGAACTTTGTGTTTAACTTAGGGGAATATGCTGTTCCTATCTCTAGGAACAGGAGGATTTCCCTATGGGCAAATTCACATCCAAACTCATGGAAAGAAACTTCAGGAAGATTGCAAAGTGGTTTCTTTTGGTTTCCCTTCTCATAGTCATTGGAGGAGGATCACTGGTAGGTTTCACGTATCGAACACAACTTGGTGAGGCACTCTCAGGATACCAATCTGTGCAATCGAACGAGAACAATGGGCAAGCAGAATTCAGAGGTATGGGTGAAAATGCTCATTCCAACGAAATCTATTGGCATTCAGAATTCATGGATGGGGAAGATTCCCATGGTTTGAGAGAATCTGAGGACTTCGCTTTCTTCGATTCTCTTCAGGTGACAGAACCGACGAAGCAAGCAGAGATTGTCCTAGATGTATTCTTGGCCCTCTGTAGCCTGTTGTTTCTTGCCTACTGGATCCTCATTGCTTTCTGGTTGTACCAGGCAGCAGAGAAAGCATCCATGCATGGTCCTATTTGGTTCGTCCTTGGCTTATTCTTCAACGTAGGCACTGTCTTGGTGTTTGTGCTCAGTCGGAGTTTCCAAAAGGTCTGTCTGAATTGTGGCTTGCGTCAGCATCCCAGCAATTATTGTCGGAACTGCGGTTTCCCGATGCATGTAAAATGTCCTGTGTGTGATTCGGTAATCGAAGCTGATGATCTCTATTGTCCGTCCTGCGGTGCAAAGGTCAAAGGGCCTTCCGAAGAAACCGAACAATAAGTATGTGAAAATCACTAAGAGAAGTGTAAGGTCCGTCTTGAACACAGGCCTTACACCTCTTTGCAAAGGAGCAAGGAAATGATGATTCTGACAGAGCGTGTGTATAAGACCTACCAGAATGGGTTTACAGCGGTTAAGGATCTGAGCCTCCAGGTAAACAAGGGGGATGTTTTCGGATTTCTTGGCCCGAACGGGGCAGGAAAAA
>DMAO01000217.1 GCA_003446545.1 Sphaerochaeta sp. | reverse complement strand
CAACTTCCACTCCAACATAAGGACCGAGGAAATCTATCGCTCTGCTCGGGTGCTGACCTCCATAACAGGAGTGAAGATGAACCCCTCCAAGGCAATAGTGGGCGCCAATGCCTTTGCCCATGAGAGTGGTATCCACCAGCATGGCATGATGGCAAATAGCCTCACCTATGAGATTATGACCCCGGAGAGTGTGGGTGTCCTTACTACCAGTCTTGTACTCGGTAAGCATAGTGGGCAACACGCCTTTGAGAAGCGTCTTGTCGATCTGGGCTACGCCCTGGGCAAGGATGAGATCGTACGTCTGTTTGGCGAGTTCAAGAGCCTGGCTGACCGCAAGAAGACCATCACTGACCGTGATCTCATCGCCCTGGTGGAGATCACCAGCAAAAGTTCCCCTGTTACGTGGGAGCTTGATTCCTTTGTGGTCAACAGCGGGAACATGATGACCAGCACAGCCTGCGTCACTCTGAAGAAGGGTGATAAGAAGTATCAGGAGGTTGCCTGTGGTACCGGTCCTGTCTACGCATCGCTGCGTGCAGTTGAGAAGATCATACGCCATCCCTTCGGCCTTGAGGACTACAACCTCCAGGCAGTCACCGAGCATCGTGATGCCCTTGGCGAAGTCATGGTGAAGATCAGCGACGGCCAGGGTGTATACCGTGGCAGGGGCGTCAGCACCGATGTCATTGAGGCTTCCATCCTCTCCTGTCTTGCAGCGGTGAACCGCATGCTCGACGAGGGGGAGCCCCATTATGTGCAGGGGGTCAAGGTAACCTCAGCCCCTAACTTTGAGAATGACATGCTCAGTAGCCATAGCGATAAGAAGAAGGAGCACTCCGATGAGTAAGGTCGCCCTGTTTGATTCAACCCTGCGCGATGGTAGCCAGGGAGAGGGAATCAGCTTCTCCGTTGAGGACAAGCTGAAGATTGTACGCGCCCTCGATTCCTTGGGGGTGCAGTATATAGAGGCTGGAAACCCCGGCTCCAACCCCAAGGACCTGCAGTTCTTTGAACGTGCGAAGGACCTGGAACTCAAGAATGCCACCCTGGTGAGCTTCGGTTCAACCAGAAGAAGAAATATTGATGCCAAGGATGATGTGAACCTGCAGAACCTGGTCAAGAGCAACACGAAGGTGGTCTCCATCTTCGGCAAGAGCTGGGACTTCCATGTGACAGACATCATTAGGACTACGCTAGAAGAGAACCTGAACATGATCGAGGATAGCGTTCGCTTCATCGTAGACTCAGGCAGTGAGGTTTTCTTTGATGCCGAGCACTACTTTGATGGCTATGTTGCCAACAAGGAATATGCCCTTGCAACTCTGAAGGCCGCCTTGGACGGTGGTGCTTCAACGTTGGTGCTCTGTGAGACCCGCGGGGGGATGATCCCTTCCCTGGTAGCCTCCATCACAGAGGAGACAGGTAAGCTGTTTCCTTCTGTACCCCTGGGAATCCATGCCCATGATGATATCGGATGCGGTGTCGCGTCCTCCATAGCAGCCATCGAGGTTGGTGCTAGGCATGTGCAGGGGACTCTGCTTGGTTTTGGTGAACGATGTGGAAATGCCAATCTGGCAAGCATAATCGCCATTTTGGAGACCAAGATGGGCCATGACTGCCTCAATGGCGTTGTCCTGGAGAACCTCACTCCTGTATGCCGTGCTGTCGCTGAGGTTGCCAATGTACGCATTCCCCATGGTACGCCCTTTATCGGACGCAGTGCCTTTGCCCACAAGGGGGGGATGCATATCGACGGGGTGCAGAAGGACCCCTCTTCCTTCGAACATATCGAGCCTACTGTTGTTGGTAATGAACGCCGCCTTCTGATGAGCGAAGTAGCAGGGAGGGCCCTGATGTCCAAACGCATCACCGCCATCGCTCCTGACTTGGATAAGGATGATCCCGTAACTGTCACGCTGATGAATGAGCTCAAGGGCCTCGAAGCGCAAGGCTACCAGTTTGAAGGTGCTGAAAGTTCCTTTGACCTGGTCATACGACGCCACCTCAAGCTGTACCACCCCTTCTTTACCCTGGTGCATTTCCAGACTCTGGGCAGCAAGCCCTATGCTGACCCTCTCTCAGGGGCAACCCACCAGGCGGTGGTCAAGGTGAAGGTCGGAGGCGAAAGTGCCATCACAGCCGCTGAGGGTGAAGGCCCTGTCAACGCCTTGGACAAGGCTTTGCGCAAGGTGCTGGAGCAATTCTATCCGACACTCAAGAGTGTGCACCTTACAGACTACAAGGTCCGTGTCCTGGACTCAGGCAGTGCAACTGCCTCGAAAGTCAGGGTCCTGATCGAATCGACCGATGGGGAGGACTCCTGGTCCACCATCGGAGTGAGCAAGGATATCATTGAGGCCAGCTGGCTGGCCTTATGTGACAGCATAGAGTACAAACTTATCGCTGATGGGATTACCCCAACGGACGACTTACAGTAGGGAGACGCCAATATGGGCATGACAATGACACAGAAGATTCTTGCTCACCATGCAAAGCTGGACTCGGTAAGAGTAGGGCAGCTTATCATGGCAGATCTTGATATGGTGCTGGGTAACGACATTACAGCTCCGGTTGCAATCAATGAGTTCCCCAAGTTCGGGCAAAAGACGGTCTTTGACAAGGACAAGGTCGCCCTTGTTCCCGACCATTTCTCCCCGAACAAGGATATCAAGGCTGCACAGCAGTGCAAGGCCTTGAGGATGTTTGCCGGTGAGCATGGGATTACCAACTACTTTGATGTGGGGCAGATGGGCATCGAACATGCCCTGCTTCCTGAGAAGGGTCTGGTCGGTGCTGGGGACCTGGTCATCGGGGCCGACAGCC
Organism: Sphaerochaeta sp.; assembly: GCA_003446545.1. GTDB lineage: Bacteria > Spirochaetota > Spirochaetia > Sphaerochaetales > Sphaerochaetaceae > Sphaerochaeta. The sequence goes on along the minus strand of DMAO01000217.1, from coordinate 3,937 downwards.
ACACGTGCACCTATGGTGCCCTTGGTGCCTTCTCCACCGGGGTGGGATCGACTGACATGGCCTGCGGCATGGCCAGTGGCCAAGCCTGGTTCAAGGTCCCTTCTGCCATCAAGTTCAACCTGACAGGAAAATTTTCCACCCATGTCAGTGGCAAGGATCTTATCCTGCATATCATCGGTATGATCGGTGTCGACGGTGCCCTGTACCAGAGTATGGAATATACAGGAGAAGGTGTTGCCTCCCTCACCATTGATGACCGTTTCACCATCTGCAACATGGCCATTGAGGCCGGTGCCAAAAACGGGATCTTCCCCGTTGATGATGTCACCCTTGCCTACCTTGGGGAGCACTGTCAGCGTACGCCGGTTATCTATGAGGCTGACTCGGATGCAGTGTATGAGAGGGTGATCGACATTGACCTTTCGAAGGTGAAGAGTACTGTCTCCTTCCCCCATCTGCCTTCCAACACCCGCTACATCGACGAGGTCGGTGAGATTAGGATCGACCAGGTGGTCATCGGATCGTGCACCAACGGTCATATCAGTGACCTGCGTGAGGCTGCGGCCATCCTCAAGGGACACAAGGTTGCACCCTGGGCACGCTGCCTCATCTTCCCTGCAACCCAGAAGATCTGGAAGCAGGCGATGAATGAAGGTCTCTTCGATATCTTTATCGACAGCGGTTGTGCTGTCTCCACCCCTACCTGCGGGCCCTGCCTTGGCGGGCATATGGGGATTCTTGCAGAGGGGGAGCGTGCGGTAAGCACCACCAACCGGAACTTCGTTGGCCGTATGGGCCATGTAAAGAGTGAAGTCTATCTTGCAAGCCCCTCTGTAGCCGCTGCAAGTGCGATCAAGGGGTACATCGCCGACCCCGCTAAAGTGCAGGAGGCCCGATAATGCAAGCTAAAGGATCTGTCTTCAGATATGGGGATAACATCGATACCGACGTCATCATCCCTGCGAGGTATCTCAATACCTCCGACCACAAGGAACTGGCCATGCATTGCATGGAGGATATAGATGCTGAATTCATCACGCAGGTGAAGCAGGGTGACATCATCGTAGCTGACAAGAACTTTGGCTGTGGCTCGAGCCGTGAACACGCTCCCATAGCCATCAAGGAGAGTGGTATCTCGTGTGTCATCGCGCGTACCTTCGCCCGCATCTTCTACCGCAACTCCCTGAACATCGGCCTGCCTATCCTCGAGTGTGAAGAGGCTTGTGATGGTATCAAGGCAGGGGATGTGGTACGTGTGGACTTCTCGACAGGGCTCATCACCAATGAGACCAGTGGTAAGGTTTTCCAGAGCGAACCGTTCCCTCCCTTCATGCAGGCCTTGATCCAAGCCGGCGGGCTTGCTCCCTATATGGTGGAGAAAGGGGAAAAAGCATGAAAAAGCATATTGCATTGGTGCCCGGAGACGGCATCGGAACCGATATCGTAGAGGAGGCGGTCAAGGTACTTGACGGCATCCAGAAGAAATTCGGCCATGAGTTCACCTATAGCACCTACCTAGCCGGAGGGTGTGCCATAGACGCTACTGGCAAGCCGCTTCCAGAGGAGACCCTCAAGGGCTGCGCCGAGAGTGACAGCATCATCCTAGGTGCGGTCGGTGGTCCCAAATGGGATAGGCTTCCTAGTGAAATACGCCCTGAGAAGGCCCTGTTGGGGCTTCGGGGCGAGTTGGGCCTGTTCTGCAACCTGCGCCCTGCCATCATCTACAAGCAGCTTTCTGAGGCTTGCCCGCTGAAGCCTGAGATTGTTGGTGATGGTCTGGATATCATGGTTGTGCGTGAGCTTACCGGCGGCATCTACTTGGGTGAGCGCGGACGAGACGAGAATAGTGCCTATGACACGATGAGCTATACTGTAGCAGAGATCGAGCGCATTGTACGCAAGGGCTTTGAGATTGCACAGAAACGGACAAGACGTATGTGCTCCGTCGACAAGGCAAACATCCTCAACTCCAGCCAGCTCTGGCGCGAGATAGTGGAGCGTCTGGCCCCCGAGTACCCTGATGTGTCTGTGAGCCACCTCTATGTGGACAATGCTGCCATGCAGCTCGTTCGCAATCCCCGTCAGTTCGATGTCATCGTGACTGGGAACATGTTCGGTGACATCCTCAGCGACGAGGCTTCCCAGATCACCGGCTCCATCGGGATGCTTCCCTCTGCATCACTGCGTGAGGACAGCTTTGGCATGTATGAGCCTATCCACGGCAGTGCCCCTGACATTGCTGGCAAGGACATCGCCAACCCCATAGCCACCATCCTCTCAGTGGGGATGATGCTGCGCTATACCTTTGGTCTTACTGCGGAAGCTGATGCTGTAGAAGAGGCTGTTTCCAAAGTCCTCGATGCGTCCTATCGCACCGCTGACATCTACTCCGAGGGTATGAAGCTCGTCGGTACAAAAGGGATGGGCGACCTTATCGCCCAAGCCCTATAATTGGGAGGTAGTAGTATGGACGATAGCAAGAAACGCTCTAGTGTGATGACTGAAGGGGTCGACAAGGCCCCCCACCGTTCCCTTATGAAGGCCCTCGGTTGGACTGACCGTGAGATTCATATGCCTATGATCGGCATCGTAAATGGTGCCAATGAGATCATTCCCGGACACATCCACCTCAATAGGATTGTCGATGGGGTAAAGGCGGGCGTGCGAGCTGCAGGGGGCAACCCTGTTTCGTTTCCTGTCATCGGCGTCTGTGATGGCATTGCGATGGGGCATACGGGTATGAAGTACTCCCTTGCCAGTCGTGAGATCATAGCGGACTCCATTGAGATCATGGCTACTGCCCATCCTTTCGACGCCCTGGTCTTTGTCCCCAACTGTGACAAGATTGTCCCTGGAATGCTCATGGCGGCTGCGAGGCTGAACATCCCCTCCATCTTTGTCTCAGGGGGACCGATGCTTTCAGGTCATGTCCCGGGGGGCTCTGTCAACGGCATGAGCCTTTCGACGATGTTCGAGGCCGTAGGCAGCAATGTTGCAGGGACGATGAGCCAACAGCAGCTTGATGTCTTTGAGGACAACGCCTGTCCCACCTGTGGCTCGTGTAGCGGCATGTATACGGCAAACAGCATGAACTGTCTTACTGAGGCAATCGGTATGGGCCTTCCTGGCAATGGGACAATACCTGCTGTCTACAGTGCGCGTGACCGCCTTGCCAAGGAAGCCGGCTATAAGATTATGGAAATCCTCAAGAAGAACATACGTCCCTTGGACATCATGACAGAGGAGGCCTTTGCAAATGCCCTTGCTGTTGATATGGCCCTTGGGTGCAGTACCAACACGATGCTTCACCTCCCTGCCATCGCACATGAGGCTGGTGTGGACCTGGATATCTTCATGGCAAATGGTGTCAGTGCCAAGGTCCCCAACCTCTGTCACCTTGCTCCAGCCGGGCCCTACCATATTGAGGACCTCTATCGGGCAGGGGGAGTGCTTGCTGTGATGGGTGAACTCGATAAGGCTGGATTGTTGGATGGAACGCTTCCTACAGTAAGTTGCAAGCCGATCGGAGAGCTGTATAAGGGAGCAACCAACTATGATCATGAGGTCATCCGACCGATTGACAATCCCTACTCAGCAACTGGTGGAATCGCAGTTCTTCAGGGCAACCTTGCCCCCGACGGGGCTGTGGTGAAGCGTAGCGCTGTCGATAAGGCGATGCTCGTCCACAAGGGGCCTGCCAGAATCTTTGAGAGTGAGGAGGATGTCATCAAGGCAATCTACGCTTCCCAGATCATGAAAGGTGATGTGGTGGTCATCCGCTACGAAGGACCCAAGGGAGGTCCTGGTATGCGTGAAATGCTCAGCCCGACCTCTGCCATCGCAGGTATGGGCTTGGACAAGGATGTGGCGCTCATTACCGACGGGCGCTTCAGCGGAGCAACGCGAGGGGCCTCTATCGGACATGTGAGTCCTGAGG
>DMAO01000147.1 GCA_003446545.1 Sphaerochaeta sp. | reverse complement strand
TGGGGTCTTCCTTGGTAAAGCGGTTAAGAGCCTTACCCATGTTGTCTGCCGCCTTCTTATCAATTGGCTTGATAGCCAGCGAGATAACAGGGTTAGGCACATACATGGAACTGAGCGAGTAGTTCAGCTTCGGGTCACAGAAGGTATCACCGGAAGCACACTCGATACCGAACAGGGCGGCAATCTCACCACAACCAGCTTCGACGAGGTCTTCCATGTTATTGGAGTGCATCCTGATAAGGCGCCCAACTCTGAACTTCTTGTGACTGCGGGTATTGAACAGTTCATCACCCTTCCTCACCTTCCCCTGATAGACACGGATATAGGTGAGCTGACCATACTGACCATCCTCAAGCTTGAAAGCAAGCACAACAGGAGGGAGGTTCTCGTCTGAAGGAAGAATAATTTCCTCTTCATGATTATCTAGGTCCAGAGCCCTGTTGGTTACGTCCCCTGGATTGGGGAGATAGCTGACTACTGCATTGAGCAGTGCCTGGATACCTTTGTTCTTGTAGGCAGAACCCATAAGGACAGGAACGAGCTTCAAAGCAATGGTAGCCTTGCGGATCTCAGTGTTGAGAAGTTCTTCGGTAAGGGTCTCCTCAAGCATAGCCTCCATAACTGCATCAGAGCACATGGAGATGCTGTCAAGCATCTCTTCACGCTTCGCCTTGGCTTCCTCAAGCAACTCGGAGGGAATCTCTGCAATGCGCATTGCATCCTGGGCAGGACCATCGTCAAAGTAGAGGGCCTTCATGGAAACAAGGTCCACAACTCCCTTCATCTTGTCTTCAAGCCCAATGGGAATCTGCAACAATACTGCATTCAGACCAAGTTTTTCAACCAGCTGTTTCTGAACACGGTAGGGGTTTGCACCCGTACGGTCACATTTGTTGACAAATGCAATGCGGGGAACATGATAGCGTTTCATTTGTCGGTCAACAGTGATCGACTGACTTTGCACACCTGCAACTGAACAAAGCACAAGTACTGCGCCATCGAGAACACGCAAAGACCTCTCTACCTCAATGGTGAAGTCAACGTGTCCCGGAGTATCGATGATGTTGATCTCAGTGTCCTTCCACATAACATTTGTTGCGGCGGAAGCAATCGTAATTCCACGTTCTCGCTCAAGCTCCATGCTATCCATGGTGGCGCCAACGCCGTCCTTTCCACGAACTTCATGTATTTCGTGGATTTTATTGCAGTAGTAGAGGATACGTTCGGTGAGAGTAGTCTTACCCGAGTCAATGTGGGCACTAATTCCGATGTTCCTCATGTTTTGCAAATCAGCCATACTGTTAAACCTCTATAATATAGAATACAAGCGATGCTGCAGTATTTCCTGCAACTATAATTTTCCGTATTGAAAGAGCCTTCTGTTTCTTGTATACCCATATACTGCAATGAGGAAGGGATAGAGACTCGGCCCGTAAGCTACCGATAGCGTAGCGTACCTTGTGGATAATATTACAATAGGGATTTTTGTGCAATCCCTTTTACCTTCACAATCCTTTTCCGACTAGATAATTGTGTGCTACAATAGCTTTGAGGTGTACCATGAAAACCATTTTTACAAGAATTCAAGAAGGAGAGATACCTTCGGTTATAGTACATAAAGATGCCCTTTGTACCGTTATATTGGACATCAACCCGGTGCATAAGGGGCATCTTCTGGTCATTTCCCGCGACCCCTACCCGACGTTCAGCGAGTGCCCCCTGCCGATATTGAACCATCTTATGGATATCTCACAACAAGCAGACATGAAATTACGCTCTGCTCTGGAATGTGATGGAACCAATCTGATAATAAACAATGGAGCCGCAAGCGGACAGGAAGTACCCCACCTCCACATCCATATCATCCCCCGTTACACAGATGACGGACAGAAGTTTGGATTCACCAAAGAGACCTATGCTGAAGGCGAAATGGCCAAGTATGGGGAAAAACTGGAGTTCTGACGATGAAAGCATGTCACCACTGCCATACAGCAGTAGAAACCCTGCAAATAATAGGGACACATACCATCTGTCTACACTGTGAAAAACCTCTGCACAGCTGTTACAACTGTAGGTTTTACAGCCCTGGGGCTTATCATGATTGTCTCGAAGGAATAGATGAAGTCATTGAAGAAAAACAAGAAGCTAACTTTTGTGATTTCTTTATGCTAGGTGAAGACAACCTAGAGGAAGATCGTAAAAAAGCAGACGCAAAAAAACGGGCAGAAGCCTTTTTCACCACCTAAGGAACTGATCATGAACAGACGACGTATCACCATAGTGCTGTGCACCATTTTGCCTCTTTTCCTTATGGGTTGTCAGACCTACACTGCAGCCAAGGGGAAAGCAGCCATTCAACCCACTGCTTCTGTTGCCGAAGAGAAGACAATCACCAAGTACTCAGTCCTACAAGAGGAAAATGAGGCCTTACTAAGAGAGGAAGCCCTGCAGGAACAACAAGAGCAAGCTGCACTTGTTGAGCAGCAACAAGCAGAGAGGGATAAGAGAATTGCCTTCCTCACAGAGAGGGAACAGGAACTTGAAAGTTCCTTGACCACTTTGAACAGTCGTCTGAAAGAGGCAACCAAAGAAAACCAACAACTTGTTGACTCCCTTACAGAGCTCACCATGGAAAAGGAGGAGATACTACTCGACACCCAACTATCTTCTCAAGAGAGTGCACAACGTATTGAGCAGCTGAATGCACAGAATGCAGAACGTATTGAAGAGCTGAAGCAGCAAAACACAAAACTCGCCAACGAGATGCTTGAACTGCAAAGCATGATCGAAGAGAACCAAACGCTCCAACAGGAGCAAATAACTGAAAGGCTTCGCCTCGAACAGGAGCAAGAAGCCCTGCTATCAGAACAAGAGAAACAACGGAACTCTGCTTGGCAGGAACTCAGTGATGAACGTGATGTCCTTGCCTCTGAAAATCACGTACTCAGGGCCCAGATTGAAGAGCTGAAGCAGCAGAATACACAACTTGCAACCGAGATATCTGAACTGAAAAGCCTGATCAAAGAGAATCAGACGCTCCAACAGGAGCAACAAGCAAAAATGCTTCGCCTCGAGCAGGAGCAAGAGGACCTGCTATCAGAACAGGAAGGGCAACGAAACGTTGCTTATCAGGAACTCTCTGACGAAAGCGATACACTCGCCTCTGAAAATTCCATGCTCAAGGCCCAGGTTGAAGAGTTGAAGCAGCAGAATGTACAACTTGCAAACGAGATTTCTGAACTGAAAAGCCTGATCGAAGAGAATCAGACGCTCCAGCAGGAGCAAGAAGCTCTGCTATCAGAACAGGAAGGGCAGCGGAACGTTGCTTATCGGGAACTAAGCGATGAGCGTGATGCCCTCTCCTCTGAAGTTCGAATGCTCAAGGCCCAGCTTGAAGAGAAGACACTGACAATTGAAGAGAAGATCCGTCTTGAACAATTGCGTAGTGATGAGATACAACGTCTGGAGCAGGAACGGTTGGCAAAGCGATTGGAACAGGAAGCCAAGGAGAAGCGCATCGCCTCCCAAGCGGAAGAGAAGCGCCTGGCGCTGGAAAAAGAGTGGAGACAGATTCCACCACTTGACCAGATCACCTACCCCAGACTCTACAAGACCGAGATGCCCACCTCTCTTGCCCAAGAGGGGGAAACGCTCCGTGCCCTGATGCTTCCCCTGGATGATGTACCCTGGAAGGACAGCAAGATAGTCACAGAGGTTCATCAGAGCATACAAGACCTTGGGGTTCCCATTGTCTTTGTCACAGGCCATATGGAGAATGTGATAGCCCTGGTCAGGGAGATGCGCTCTAATGCAGCCATCTTCAGCACAGGGGCTATCATAACCAGCTTCCCAATCCAGGAGTTAAGCGCCTTTGGTGCAGAAATCCAATACCAGGAAAAGAAGAACCTGCGTCTCATAGTGGCAAACCTTCCAGAGTATCAGGTAGTAGAAGCTTTTGCTCGGAACGGTGGATGGCAAGCAACGCAAAAAAAGCTCTCAGAAAGCAGACTCAACCAAATGAAAGGAATAGTTGGGGAAGGCTCTCTTACGGTTGCCACCCTCTTGGGGGCTTCCCTGTATGAACCCTCCTATCGGGACTGGAATACCTTCAGCCCTGTTGCCTATCGTCAGGTAGACTATCTGTGGCCACTTTCGGACTTTTTGGAGAACGAGGGGTTTTACGACACCTACAGACTTACCCACTTCAGCGAAGCAACAAATGCAGGCAATACTCTTATTACACCAACATGGAGCGAAAGGGTCGACTTCATCTACAGCAGAAAAATACTCCCCCTCGAGTCAGCAATGCTGACCATTGGGGGAGAGTCTGCTCCAGATGAGAGAGGCATCTCGCGCTTTGGTGTACTGGGAACCTTCCTCGTCCCCTGATCAGGACTTGTCCTGATCAGAACTTGGCTCTCCGACAACCTCAGCCTCACCCTCTATGGTTTGGTTGAACTGCCTTGTGAGTTTTCTCACTCGCATTGACCAGACGAACATTGCTATACCAGAGGCAAGCAGCACCACCCCGACAAGCTTGAGAAGCAGGTTTCCTGTCTGGGTAGGAAAGGCAAAGAACAAGGCTGCTAGCACAATGGAGAGAAACGCTTCCGAAAGCAGGGGCGTGACACTGACATTGCCTTTGCGTAGGGAAAAGGCTTGGAAAAGCGAAACGAAGGCTGAAAGCACAAGCTGTACTGCAAGAATGTAGAGTAGGATATGCGTACTGAAATTCTTGGTGTAAAGTGATAGAACAATCACCAGGATACCAACAGCGATGTTGACAAGCCCCTTAATAATCAAAGCCTTTCTGTTGCGGGCATTCAAAGTATAGATACGCATGGAAAGAAGGGCGTTGACCCCTGTGATAACCATCCCCAGTCCAAGCAAGGCGACAAAGGCCATTGCAAACGAATCCCCTTGGAACATCATGTAGATGCCAAGTAGCGACAGTATAGTTGCAATCACTGCAGTTGTGTTAAGATGTTTCTTCATAAATGAATCTGCCATGACACACTCCTTTCTTAGGTATTATTTACAGATAATCCTTTTTTCTTTATGGTACAGGGAGCAACAGAGCAAGTAAAGGAGTAGAGGCACCAATGTACAGATATCTTTTTTTTGATGCTGATGGAACGCTTTTTGATTTTAATGAGGCGGAAAGTAGAGCATTCCATCAGATGGCTGCCAAGCTCGGCTTCAGTGCCTCACCTAAGCAGCTACAAACCTATAAAGTCTGCAACGAAGCGTGCTGGAGAGCGTTTGAGCGTTCCGAACTCACACAAGCAACCCTCAAGGTCAAACGCTTTGAAGACTTCTTCACCTCTGAAGCCCTATCACTTGATGCCACTCTTGCTAGCAGGATCTACCAGAGCTATCTCTCAGGACAGGGGATCCTCTATAAGGAGAGCCTGCCTCTCTTGGATGCTCTCATCGAGGGTGGGTATACCCTCTACCTTGCCTCAAACGGTATCGCCGAGGTTCAGCGTGGGCGCCTTAAGCAGTCAGACACGCTTAGATACTTCAAGGATATCTTCATCAGTGAAGAGATAGGAGCACAGAAGCCTGCTAGGGAGTTCTTCTCTGCCATGCTGGGAAGAACAGGCTTGGAGGAGAAAAAAAGCGAGTGCCTGATGATCGGCGACAGCCTCACCAGCGATATCCAAGGGGGGGCAACCTATGGCCTGGATACCATCTGGCTCAACCAGGATGGTACGCACAAGAACAACACTTCGGTACAGCCTACGTATGAAGTGCACAGCCTTTCTGAAATACTCTCTCTGCTCTCTAACGTATGCTCTCTACACTCTTGAGCTCGACTTGGACTATAAGCAGGGAATTCGGATCAATAATCTGGGTCCCTTCCTCACCATAGCCCAGTTTGGGGTGGATCCAAAACTGATATTTCGAACCTTCACTCATAAGCTTCACCCCTTCGATGAAGCCTGGAACCCCGATGGCCTTCAGCTGGAATCGGGAGGAATGGCCCCGTTCATATGAGGAGTCCACTACCTTCCCATTGAGCAAGATCATCTGGTAATCAAGTTCGACCATCTGATCACCGGTGGGCTTGTCTCCATTGCCTTCAATGAGGACCTTGTACTGCAACCCTGAGTCAGTCACCTGTACCCCCTTCTGATCCTTGTTGAGGGCAAGGAAGGATTCAGCGCGCTCAAGGTTCTCGCTTGCGAGGGCTTCTTGCTCAATCTGCGCAATTTCCAACCTCTTGTTCTGCACTTCAGACAGGACTTTGGACATCTCTTCCTGGGAGAAGAAGCCCGAACCCGTCTGGGCATCAAGTACCCCTTTGGCAAAGAATTCACTGTCAAGGTTTTCAAAGCCCTGTTGCTTCAGACTCGAGTAGAGCATATAGCCATACGTATAGCTAAAGCGCTCATCGAGAGAGACAGGCTTAGACTTGTCCTTGATCGAGTCTGTAATCACTATCTCAGTCTGGGTAACAGGGAGATTGGGGGTTGTAAGAACGGGGGTGGAAGGAATGTTCACTTCTGGCGGCTCTTCTGAAACTCCACAACTGATTAGTGAGAGCACCATGATACAAGATGAGATGCAAACAAGGAATAAATTCTTCACGGCACAACCTTCCGCTGCAGGGGTTTTGTCTCCGGGCACACCCTTATAGGACAGGATGTGCACTAAGACTGAATCGTACTGTCATTCACCCCGAGATGACAGCAACAACCAGACGGAGACTTGTATACAGAAAACTGTACCGCACATATGGCGAAACGTCCAGTAAAACATTACAAATAACCACTTTGATGACATAATTATCGCTTTACCGGGCAAATACACTCTTACCCATGCTGTCAATTGCCACTACAACAGGAAAATCCTCCACTTCCAGCTCCAAAAGAGCTTCCGGGCCCAATTCAGCAAACGCAAGGGTTTTAACATTCTTGACCTTCGAGGCATAGAGGGCACCACACCCTCCGTATGCCTGCAGGTAGAGGGCTCGATTCTCAATGATAGAGGATATCACCTCAACACTTCGTGGCCCTTTGCCAATCATGACACGAAGCCCCGCATCCAGAAGTCTGGGGGTAAACGAATCCATCCTGGCACTGGTGGTAGGACCGCAGGATCCTAGGGAAAACCCTTCAGGAGCTGGAGAAGGCCCCATGTAGTAGATTGCCTGCCCTTGTAACTTGAGGGGAAGCTGTTCGTGTCTCTCCAACAGATCAAAGAGCCTGCTATGGACCTGATCCCTTCCCACGTAGAGTGTCCCACTGAGCAGAACCTGGTCAAAGGCACTGAGGGAAAGCAGATCGCTTTGCTGTATCGGCAACTGAATCCTACGCATCCTCACCCTCCCAGACAATCTCAGCCTTACGATCTGCCCAGCAGTTTATGGAGACAGAGACTGGCATGCCTGCTATGTGGGTAGGCTCTTCCTCGATTGCCACATGGAGGGCTGTTACCCTTCCCCCAAAGCCACCCCCTCCTATCCTGAGAGCCTGGACAGCCGTAAGAATATCCTCTTCAAGTTTTGCATAGGTAGGATCAGGATGCACTGTACGCGCATCACGCAGCAGAGCCAGCTTGCTCAGGTATGCAGAGCGTTCCATGGTCCCTCCAATTCCCACCCCGATAAAGATGGGAGGACAGGGCTTACCCCCAGCAAGGCGCACGATATCACACACCGCCTCGATGACAGCCTCAGGTCCGCCTGTAGGGTTGAGCATCCTCACGGAACTGCAGTTCTCACTGCCAAAGCCCTTGAGCAAGACCCTTATGGTAAGGCCTTCGCCATCGACAAGGTTCCAACTGATGATGGGAGGAAGGTTGTCCTGTGTGTTGTTTCGGGTGAAGACAGGATCACTGACTACAGAGTGCCTGAAGTAAGCCTTCTTGACAGCATCCAAGCACCCCTCGTTGATCGTCTTCTCAATCGTGGCTGGGATAAGGGGGCAGTTTCTGCCCAGGTCTACAAAGACAACAAACATGCCGGTATCCTGACACATGGGAAGCGTTTTCTTGTCTGCAATCTCCAGATTCTGCAAGATGGCGTCAAAGACAGCCAGGCTTGTAATACTTGCTACATCAGAGGCATATCTTGCCTCTTCCTCCCTTCCCTGTCTGATGCAAAAAAGGACATCGGATGGCAGCCTTACAGCGGCCTCCTGCAACGCTTCACTAATTTTCCTTGAGAATGTCATCCTGTCCCACCTTCCAATTCGGATCATATAACCATGGACGAGTTGCAAAATAGTTGCTTACAAGGTTGAGCAAGACCAGTGCGATGGCCAGACCGACCACCAGACCCATAACATCAGCTGCAACATCCATCCATTCGCGCGAACGCCCAAATAAGGGCTGGATCATTTCAACAGCAAAACCAAACAGGAATCCAATACTCAAGGTCATGATGATGGAAGGGCCTGCCCACGAGGTGAGATGGAGGGTCGAATGGCCATTCCTCCCATGCTTTCCGGCCTTTCCAGAACCCGGAATCTGCAACGTGGCAATACATAAGGAGAAGCCCAGCCCTGCATAAGCGACCATATGGTCTCCCTTATCTGCAAAGGGAATCCAGGTGACATCAGGATAGCTCTCCTTGGGCATAAGCGAAAAATAGAGAATAGCCAATACTACAATGACAGTGAGGGTAATGCCCACAATCCTGAGTATTGTCTGCAACGGAAGCCTGTCTCTCATGTCAAATCCCCTTGCCACACATCCCGCTCTTCCATCGTATTCTCAAGAAGAGAAAGAAATGCGCTTTTATCCAAAAATGTCCTTGGAGCTACCAACCTATGGTTAGGAGTCTCGCACAGTAGGCGTTCCACCACAATGTTTTTTTCCAGATGCCTGAGAAGAAAGATGGTATTCTCCACATGCCTTCTTAGGGAGGCTACACTGACCTCACCTTGGGCATACCAGTCTTGGAGTCTTGTCCCTCCACAGACATGGAGGTTGTGAATCTTCACAGCCTCGCTGTTTGCCTTGTTTATCAAAGAGCATGTCTGCTCAAAATCAAATCTAGTCTCAGACGGCAATCCTACCACTATATGAGTACAAACACCAATCCCACGGGAATGTAACGCATTCGCACTACGAATATAACAAATGGCATCATGACCACGGCCTATCCGTTCCAACGTGTCCTCATTTGCACTCTGAAGGCCCAGTTCCACCCAAACCTTGCTGACACGGCTCTTGTAGCTTTCAAGCAAGTCAAGCACCTCGTCTGTTATGCAGTCCGGTCTGGTTGAGATGATCAGTTCTACAAAGGGGCCCTCCTCCAAGGCTGCATCATAGAGCGCCTTGAGGGTCTGGACGTCTGCATAGGTGTTAGTCCAGGCTTGGAAGTAAACACTGAACAACTCTGTCTTATAGCGGCGCTTCAGGAAAGCGCGCCCGTGTGCTATCTGAGCTTGTATGGAAGAGCAACGTTGTTCGACAGAAAGCGATGCAGGTGGAGGGGCGCTGCTGATCTTCTCATCAAAAGGACCAGAATGAGTGTAACCACTCTCTTTTTCCCTCTGGTACATCGCAGAGGCTCCGGTGCCATCACAAAAGACACAGCCTCCCTGTCGGTTTTCGTCACGGTTAGGGCAGGAGAAGCCTGCATCAAGGCCTATACGGTAGACACGCTTGCCATAGACGGATTTAAGGTGCTCAGTGTATCCCCTCCAATGTAACCGCATCAGAGAATCTCTATTGCCAAGGATACCTGGCCGAGGACGCTCGCCCCGATACGCACGATGATATCCCCTAAAGGTGTCTGCAGCCCAATGCCCAAACTCAGGCCGGCATCGACCTCAGTCGGAGAGGAGAACCAGAATCCAAGGGGATAAGGAAGAGCGTCATACGGGTCAAACGTGTCTGTCACAACCACCGTGGCTGAAACCTGCAAGAAGGAGATGTATCCC
>DMAO01000049.1 GCA_003446545.1 Sphaerochaeta sp. | reverse complement strand
ACCGGGTCAAGAGGGTGTTTTCCTTCTTTTTCTCGCAGATCGACCCCGGTGGCATTAATTATCAGGTGACCAACTCCCTCAAGGCAATCGGGGCCGGAGGTCTTTTCGGAGTGGGGCTGGGAAATGGGACTTATAAGCTGGGTATCATCCCCGAGGTCCAGAGTGACTTCATCTTTGCCTCCATCTGCGAAGAGATAGGGTTTGTAGGGGCCGCTTTTATCCTAGCCCTTTTCGCCATGTTCGCAATCTTGGGCTACAATGCCTATCTCAGGATGCACAGCCGGGACCGGTTCCTCAGCTTCACTGCCTTCGGCATAACCACAATGGTCCTGTTGCAGGCTATCATCAATATTGCGGTAGTCACCGGTATGCTTCCACCAACAGGCATACCCCTGCCGTTTTTCAGCCAGGGAGGTACGAACCTCTATGTGGTGATCTGCCTGTGTGCCCTGCTCTATAGGATCTTGCTGATCTCCAGTGGGAGAATCCCCCTGGAGAGGAGCTCCCTCTCCCAACAAGTGCGTGAGGAATTTCTCTTTGATCACGAAACGGATGAATCATGAGCAAGGTCCGCATTGAGTTCAAGATATTGGCACTGGTCCTATTGGTGCTCCCCCCCCTTGCTTATCTATCCCTATCGCATGTACCCTCCCTATACATAGATTCGGTCATTCTCAGTATTTCCGAAGAGGCGATGGCGACTCCCTATGCCTTGAAGGGTGCTCTTGCACAATATAGGGGCAAATCCCTGGTTTCCCTGTCCCTAAAGAAGGTCAGAAGGGAACTTGAATCACTGGCCCTTGTCGAGTCGGTCAGGCTTGAGAAAAGGTTCCCCTCGACGTTGTTCGTCGAGGCAACCTTGGTCGGTACGCCGGCTTTGGTCCATGCTAAAAATGCTGAAGGCCAGACAGTGGCAGTCTATGTCTTGCGTTCTGAGGCCTTGCTCCCACTGCAGAGTGAGGACTGGACCCTGTTTGAAGATCATGCGCTAGAGGTGGAAATCCCCCTTGGGTATGCTAATCTGATGGTAAAATATGGTGTGGATGCCGCATTTGAACAGGTTATGGAGCTCGCTGCCTCACTTGAGGGAAATAGCACCTTGATAACTCGCATCAAATACGATAATAATAGCAGTAACAGCTTTGGAAAGATGGTATTGGAACTCTCCGCTTTACATGCCCAGATTTGGTTGAGGGAGCCTGTCTCAGCAGCACAGGTCACCCAAGCCATACAACTGGTCCAGGAGGACCAGAGAGAGTCGCTTTCTTTCCTCAGCGAGCAAATCATTCGCTATGACCTCTACAAAGGGGCCATGGTACGTAGGAAGTAGGGCAGTCCATAAGGGGGTTGTGTCAATGGCAGGTGATAAAATGCTGATGGGGCTGGATATAGGTTCAAGCCGGACCAGGTGTGTGATAGGTTCGGTGAGCCGGGAAGGCCTGCTTATGGTCGACAGCATCTGCGAGCGCCCTAGTGAAGGAGTGCGTTCGGGTACGATTGTAAATATTGAACAGACACTGAAGACTATCCAATCTGTGGTAAATGAGGCGGAGCTGCAGGCGGGCTCGGAGATCGCTGAGGTAATCATAGGGATCGGAGGGGAACATATCGTCGGGNNACCGGGGTGGTTGGCATCAACAGCAAGGACCAGGAAATCAAGCGGGAGGACATTTTCCGCTCACTCGAGGTTGCACGGGCTTTTGAACTGCCTCAGGACAGGGAGATTCTCCACACCTTGGTCCAGGATTTTCAGATTGACTCGCAGGTGGGCATCAAGGATCCCATCGACATGCTTGGTCACCGCTTGGAGAGCAGGGTGCTCATAGTCACCGCTTCCTCGGCCATCTGCCAGAACGAGCGCAAGTGCATACAGCGATCGGGGTTGGGTGTCCAACGCCTGGTCCTGCAGAGCCTGGCAGACTCTGAGGTGGTTCTCAGCTCCGAAGAGAAGGAGATGGGAACCATCCTCATCAACATAGGAAGTGGTATGACTGACATCATCGCCTACTCCAAGGGCTCGCCGGTGTATACCGGAGGGGTTAACCTGGGGGGAGAGGCCGTTACAGGTGACATTGCCTACATATTGAACAAGACCCGTGCAGTGGCGGAACAGATCAAGTGCGAGTTTGGGCACAGCTATGTGCCTTCAGTTTCGAGTGAGGATATGGTGGTCATCCCTCAGGTGGGGGGCCTTCCTGCCATTAGGATGCCTAAGAAGGAACTGAGCAAGGTCATTGAGCCACGCATGGCTGAAATATTCTCCCGGTTGCAGAACGATCTGGAGAAGGCAAATGTCCAGGGCGGCTTCGGAGGCGGCGTGGTTCTCGTTGGCGGAGGTGCCCTGCTCAGTGGGGTGACCGAGCTTGCCAGTGAGATATTCCGACTTCCTGCCCGTCTTGGTTTCCCAGAGGCCATAGGCGGCCTCGATCGTTCCTACATAAGCCCGATGTATACGACTGTATTGGGCCTACTCAAGAGTGAAGCGAAGAAGGTCAAGGAGACAGCTCCCAAGGCTAGGTCGCACAAGCCTAGGCAACGGCACAAAGAGAGTGGGGCGGCCTCGAGGGTCAAGAGTTTCTTCAGAACGTTGTTTTAGATGAACGAGCCTGGTGGCAAAGGATTAGATATGGATTTCGGAATGTTTGAAGTGGAAGACATGGTACATGATGAGCAGGCCACTGCTACGGTAATCAAAGTCATCGGGGTCGGTGGTGCTGGGGGCAATGCGGTCAACCGCATGATTGCCAGCGGCCTTAAAAAAGTGCACTTTATTGCGATGAATACTGATATGCAGGCTTTGCAGCGCTCCAATGCTCAGGTGAGGATCCCCATCGGTAAGGAACTTACCGGCGGCCTGGGCGCTGGGGGTATCCCGGAGGTTGGGGAGAAGGCTGCCCAGGAGAGCAAGGAAGATATCCGTCGTGAGATGGAGGATGCTGACATGGTCTTCATTACAGCTGGCATGGGAGGTGGAACCGGTACGGGAGCTGCCGCCATCGTCGCTGAAATAGCAAAAAGCTGTAATGCCCTGACCGTAGCGGTGGTCACCACCCCGTTTGCCTTTGAAGGAAAGAAGAAGCTCCTCCTGGCCCAGGCCGGCATCGAGAAACTGCGCAAGCAGGTTGATACGCTGATCATCATTCCAAACCAGTACCTTCTGAGCGTGGTGGAGAACAACACTCCGATCAAGCAGGCCTTCCTCATGGCTGACGAGGTGCTCTATATGGGAGTACAGGGCATCAGTGAACTTATCACCGAACCCGGTGAGATAAACATCGACTTTGCCGATGTGCGAACCGTCATGAAAGGCAAGGGTGATGCCCTTATGGGCATCGGCTTTGGGGAAGGTTCCAACAGGGCCGTCGATGCTGCCAGGCAGGCAGTGAGCAACCCCCTTCTGGAAAATGCCTCCATAGAGGGAGCAAAGAGCGTTTTGGTTAATCTCTCAGGAAGTGACACCCTCACCTTGCAGGAGTATCAGGATGTCGTTGAGATCATCACCGAGAAGTGTGCAGAGGATGCCCTGATCATTGCAGGTCAGGCCTTCAATCCAGAGCTGGGCGACCGTATCAAGGTTACTGTCGTAGCTACGGGCTTTGAACGCAAACCTGAGGTCAATGGAAGTGAAATTTCCGATATGGACCTGATTAAGCGTCGGTATGCCTCAACTGCAAAGAGTGAGGAGAAGGACGAAGGGGCGATTGCGGGAGCCCACAAGGAAGAGAGCGATGCAGGATCCATACAGGTGAATCGCTGGCAGGACCTTCAGAAGCAGATCAAGAAGGTGCCCGAAGGCAAGGACGATGACTACTCAATCCCAGCAGTGCTGCGCTATTCCAGAAAATCTGAAGAGAAATAAGGATGTCCAAGGAAACCGACCAGGCGTTGCTTGAGGAGTACCTCGATTACCTACTCTTGGAGCGACGTTTGAGCAAGGCTACCATTGAAGTGTATGCCAGGCAGGTCGGCTTCTTTTTTGCAGGTATCACAGAGGCCATTGAAACCATACAACCATCAGCGATTGAGCACTACCTGGTCGTCTTGGCAAAACAAAGAGGGAACACTGAGCGTACGGTGGCGAGGAACCTCTCTGCCTTGCGTTCCTTTTTTGTCTACCTGCAAAAGCAGAAGATTCGCGAGGACAATCCCCTTGAACAGCTCAGTGCCGCCCGAAGGCCCAGTGATGCCCCCACCTACTTCACCGTCGAGGAGGTCGACCTGCTTCTCGAATCAATCGGGACTGATACCCTCCTAGGGAAGCGGGACCGCACTATCTTTGAACTGATTTACTCCTGTGGCCTTCGTATCAGTGAGGCCTGTGACCTCAAGGTGGGGGACTACACCAAGGGAAATCTCAGGGTGCTGGGCAAGCGCAACAAGATGCGCCTCGTTCCCGTAGGGGAGGTGGCCTCTACCGCACTAGGGCTCTATCTGGCTGAAGTGAGACCTGCCTTGGTGAAGGCCAGGGCTACCGAGCAGACTCTCTTTGTGGGAAGGCGGGGCAAGAAGCTTACTCGCCAGGCAGTCTTCAAGCGATTCGGGCAGTATGCCAAGCCTCTGGGCCTTGAAGGCAAGGTGCATACCCTGCGCCACAGCTTTGCAACCCACCTGCTTGCAGGGGGGGCTGACCTTCGCAGTGTGCAGGCCTTGCTTGGCCATAGCGATATCCAGACAACCCAGATATACACCCACATAGAGACCAGTGGCCTCAAGAGGTCCTATGACGTCTACCACACCCTGGACGAGGAACAGACCTGATGAGCATCCTCTTCATCCTCTGCCCCATCATAGCCATCGGAGCCATCATCGATGCCATAGCAGGTGGTGGCGGTCTCATTACCCTCACGGCCTATGTGGCGGTAGGGCTTCCTCCCCAAGTAGCCTTGGGCAACAACAAGTTCGCTGCTGCGAGTGGTACCACCATTGCCTGTTACCGCTATATACGCAAAGCCCAGGTCAACTGGAAGGTCGGCACCCTTGCCATCCTCTTTTCCTTGGCTGGATCCTCGTTCGGATCCTATCTTGCCACCCGCTTTGCCGATGCGTACCTGCACTACCTGTTGATAGTTCTGGTCCCTGCCATTGCCGTCTTCATTATGATCAAGCCTGACTTTGGCCAAGCAAAACCAATGCCTACCAAGTATTCGGTCCCCCTGTCAGCGGTAGCAGGGCTCCTTCTGGGTGCCTATGACGGGTTCTTCGGACCCGGAACCGGGATGTTTCTTACCATCATCTTCACCTCTGTCCTTGGGCTGGACCTGCTCAGGGCCTGCGGGACAGCGAAGGTGGTCAACCTAGCCTCCAATGTGGCGGCCTTGGCAACCTTCATACGTTTTGGCAGCATAGACTATGCCATCGCCATACCCTGTGCTCTCAGTGCGATCATTGGCGGCTATATAGGCAGCGGTCTGGCCATACGAGGCGGGGTAAAGGTCATCAGGCCGGTCATGCTCCTTGTCCTGGCCCTCTTGCTGCTGAAGGTTATCACCTCGACTTTCTCCCTGTTCTGAAGCGACAAGGGCAGTGTTGCCCCTTAGGGGTGTATGAAACTATCCCTGTTGCTAGCCATTTCAGTGCTGCCCCTCACAGGGCCACAGATGCTCGACCTTGCCAGACAAAATCCCAATGCACAAGATTTGCAGGACAGATTTCCCAATCATTGGTTTCCCTCTAGGGTCGCACGGATGCAGGCATTTCTCTCGAATAGGAGCAATGCCAATACCGACAACCATGTGGTGTTCCTCGGTACGGAGGAGTATCCCTCTCTGCTCTCACAGGAGGAGAACCCTCCCTTCAGGCTTTTCTATAGGGGGAGGTTACCCAAGAGGCATGAGCAGATGCTGTCTGTCTGTGGAACCCGCAAGGCAGACCTTGCAGCTGAGAGCGCCTCCTATGCCCTTGCCCTCGAAGCTGGGGCGAACAGGGTCTCTGTGGTGACCAGCCATAGCCAAGGCATAGATAGGGCAGCCCTCTATGCCGCAAGTGATGGGGGCTTTCCAGCCTATGTCCCTTGCGACTGCGGGCTGGACACCCCTAGGGTCTTACAGAATCGCCTGCTGGGGGGGTTGAACCTCCTGTCAGCCTTTGAACCCGATGACAAGGCCCTACGCTTCAGGTGCCTTTCGCGCAATGTCCTTACCGCCGCCCTTTCTCCCCTGTTGGTGGTTGTAGAGGCGCCAGTGCGTTCAGGGGCGTTGCACTGTGCCGGTCTTGCTTTGGATATGGGCCGTGAGGTGGTGGTCCACCACAGTGGTCTGCGTGAACTGCCCTGGTGCGGGGGGACACGTCAGTTGGCACAGGAGGGCTGTCCTGTAGTGGAAGGGTACTCTGAGATAGCGAGTTTCTTGGGTTATCGGAAAGACAGAAGCGTAATACCTCCAAAAAAGTATGGTCCGCTATACCGGTATGGCAACTCATGCTATAGTCTAACCAATGAAACATGAGGAGCAAGAGGTGGTTAAGGCCTTCCTTGACTATCACAGGCACATAAGGGGATCGAGCGAGCATACCATAAAGGCATACGCATCTGACCTGGACAAGCTTGCGCTTTTCTTACGGGGTTATGCGCTCACCCTGTTGGAAATGCAGGCCCCTGATGCCCGTCTCTATGTGCGTCACCTCACCTCTGGACAGCCATACAGCGAATCTACGGTCAACAGGATGCTCAGCAGTGCCCGTTCGTTCTATTCCTATGCACTGAGAAATGGCCTTGTACAGGCGAATCCATTTTCCCTCATCTCCCTGAAAAAGAGCCGTTCGAGCCTTCCCTCTGTGCTGACAGTCTCTGAGGTGGTGGAGTTGCTATCCCTGAGCTATGAGGATTTTCCCTCCACCCGGAACATGCTCCTCTTCAGCCTCCTCTATGATACGGGCTGCCGGATAAGTGAGGCCCTGAGCATCACCGAAGAGGATGTCTCTAGCGGGGAAAGGGAAATCCGGGTGATGGGTAAGGGCAAGAAGGTCAGGTATGTATTCTTCACCGCAAGGACACAAGCTCTCCTGCAGTATTACCTTTCGCTGAAACACTCCCTATTTGGAAGGACAGAACGATTGTTTTGCTCTGATTCAGGAAAACAGTTGCCGCAGAGCACAGTTGGTAGTATTTTTGCAAGGTATAGACAGGCACTTGGGTGGCAGAAGAGCTTTACTCCGCACGTGTTGCGGCATAGCTATGCTACCCATTTGCTAGACAATGGCGCTGATATCCGATTGGTACAGGAACTGCTTGGACATGCAAGCATCTCAACCACCCAGATATACACCCATGTATCACAGAAGCGGCTGGCCAAGGTCTATGCAACATGCCACCCGCATGGAAGGAAACAGAATGAGTAGTTTTAAAGGGACGACGATAGTAGCTGTCCGTAAGAATGGAAAGGTCGCCATAGCCGGAGATGGTCAGGTAACCGCCGGGGATACAATTCTCAAGTCGAATGCACATAAGGTACGAACCCTTTTCGACGGAAAGGTCATTACGGGGTTCGCAGGGACCACCGCCGATGCGTTTACGCTTTTTGAGCTGTTTGAAGTGAAGCTGAAGCAGTACAACGGGGACCTTACCCGTTCGGCTGTAGAGCTTGCCAAGCAGTGGAGGACCGACAGGCAGTTGCGACAGCTTGAGGCTATGATGCTTGTCAGTGACGGCACAAAGATCTTTCTCATCAATGGGGCAGGGGATGTCGTTGACCCTGAGAGGGATGCCATAGGGATCGGAAGCGGAGGGAACTACGCCCTCGCCGCCGCGTTGGCCTACCTGGAATCAGCTCCTGAGCTCAGTGCTAAGGAAATCGCCGTCAAGAGTGTGGAAATTGCCGCAAAACTCTGCATCTATACCGATGACTCGATCATCGTCAAGGAACTGTAACAACATGCCATATAGTGTGACCAAGAAGCTCGATGAGATGAAACCCAAACAGATTGTCGAGGAACTGAACAAATATATCATCGGACAGGACAAGGCCAAGCGGACCATTGCTGTGGCCATTCGAAACAGGACCCGCCGCAAGCGCCTCCCTGACAACATCCGTGATGAAGTGTCGCCGAAGAACATCATCATGATAGGGCCTACCGGGGTAGGTAAGACCGAGATCGCACGCCGTATAGCCAAGCTTTCCAATGCACCCTTCATCAAGGTCGAGGCTACCAAGTACACCGAGGTTGGATATGTCGGTCGCGATGTCGAGTCCATCATCAGGGATCTGATGGGAATAGCAGTCCAGCAGGTGAAGACCGAGCTTGCCGAAGCCCAGGCAGGGAAGGTTGCAGAGCGTGTGGAGGAGCGGTTGCTTGACCTGTTGCTTCCGTCAATCGGAAACAAGCCTGATGTATCCAATGCGACAGACATAACCCCAGCTGGTGTACCCTACACCGACAGCAAGCATATAACGCGTGAGAAGTTCCGTACGATGCTCAGAGAAGGCAACTTTGATGAGCGTGAGGTCGAGGTGAATGTGCAGAGCCGCAAGAAGGTTGGCATTGAAGTCCTCGGACAGGCAAATATGGAGGACCTGCAGGATGCCATGCAGAGCCTTGGTTCCATCTTTGGCAGTGGCAAGGGCCATGCACGCAAACTTACCGTCAAACGCGCCAGGGAGATTTTCACAGAAGAGGAGACCGAGAAGGCTGTAGACACCGACCGTGCCGTTGATGAGGCGAAAGAGCGTGTTGAGCAGATGGGAATAGTATTCCTTGATGAGATCGACAAGGTTGCAAAGACCGGAGGCTCGTCCTCAGGAGGACCTGATGTGTCGAGAGAGGGGGTGCAGCGCGATATCCTTCCCATTGTGGAAGGGACCAGCGTATCCACCAAGTGGGGGGTCATTGACACCACACACATCCTCTTCATCGCAAGTGGGGCTTTCCATGTATCCAAGCCCAGTGACCTAATCCCCGAACTGCAGGGACGATTTCCCCTGCGTGTCGAGCTTGATGACCTGAGCGCCAGCGATTTCTACAGGATCCTTACCGAACCTGCCAATGCGATCACGATGCAGTACAGGGAGTTGCTCAAGACCGAAGGGGTAACCATCATCTTTACTGACGATGCGATACGACGCATCAGCGATATTGCCTATGAGGTGAACAACACCAATGACAACATCGGGGCAAGAAGGCTCTTCACCATCATGGAGAAGTTGCTGGAGGAGCTTTCCTTCAGTGCCGACGAGCTCAGTGGTCAGGAGATCACCATAACCGATACGTATGTCAATGAGCGTCTTGGGGATGTGATACAGAACCAGGACCTTTCGAAGTTCATTCTCTAACAAGGAGTCTTTGTGGAATTCATCACCCTTGATGCACAAGATTACGAAACTGCACTCAAAGAGGCCCGTACTGAGTACGGGCCCTCTGTGCGTGTACATACCCGTAATGATTACCAGATAAGGAAGGGTATGAAGAAGCAGAGGCGTTGCACAATTACCTTCTACCTGGTCAAGGAGCGGTCTCTCGATGAAGAGACACTCCAGGACCACTTGGACAGTAGTCAAGAGACTGGAAAAAGTGAAACCAAAGAGAGAAATGAAAGAATAGAACCGGGTGATAGTCCAAACCTCATTGATTTTCCCATAGAAAGCAGAGAGCACCAACAGCAGCTTCTGAAAGAGCTGCTTGAGGAGAATGACTTTGCAGAAGGGTATATCCAAGAGGCGATACCCATTCTCTGTGCAGACAGACAGTTTGAGACCCTCGAGGAACTTGAGATGGGCTTGCTGGAATATATCATAGAGGGTGTGACGATCAACCATGGCCAGTACACCAAGCCCAAGCAGTTCTTTGTCCTCCTGGGCCCCACAGGGGTGGGTAAGACCACCACTCTGGTTAAGATGGCCCTGTTCTACCAAAAAAGCCTGTACGAAAAGGAAGAGGAGAAGGTCGCCCTGCTATCTTTGGATTCCTATAGGACAGGGGCGACCAACCAGATAGAGCTGTTCTCCAAGGATTTTGGCCTTGACCTCTTTCACGCCCACAGCGAAGAGGAGCTGTCAGAGCTGCTTCCCACTCTGGAAGGGTATTCCTTGGTCCTGGTAGACACCATGGGCAAGAGTGCCAACCAAGGGGAGCTCTCATTGCACCTGAAGAGCCTGCTTAGGGTCTTGCCCCAAGAGAGATGCAGCTGTGCCCTAGCGCTAAGCGCCTCCCATAAGAATAGGGACCTTGAACGCTTCGTAAAGCTGTTCTCAACGTATCCGTTGGAATCTATGGTAGTCACCAAGCTTGATGAGACTGAGGATATCGGCAATGTATTGAGTGTAAGCAAGAGCAACGACCTTCCCCTCTTGTTCTTCACCAACGGGCAGAAGGTTCCGGAAAACCTGCTGAAAGCAACGAATGAGGCCATTCTTTCGTACCTGCGTGGATTTGCCCTCGACCTTCAGGCACTCAGCCAGAACCAGAATACGAGCAATCATACGCAATAGGGTCTGTATGTCCGATCTACAGGTACCCACAAACCAGAACCAAAGTTACAACCACACCCTACGGGCAAGTCTTCACGAGGACTACCGCTTGTCTGAGCGATTGCTCACAACCTTTCCCTGACTGACCAGGGACTCGATGATCTTGCCTATGGCAGGGGCGGCGATATTGCTTCCCCATTGGGTGTCTCCCTTGGGATTGCCAGCGGCTACATAGATGATGTACCTAGGCTTGTCCAAGGGGACTATTGCAAGTGTCGATGCAAGGACAGTCCCATCCTCATAGCTATTTGTCTCAGGATTCATTATTTGCGAGGTGCCGGTCTTTGCCCCGACTCGCACTCCCTCCACTGCCACTGATATGGCAGTACCCCCACTTTTGGTAGCATCTTCCATAGCGAGAAGGATTGCATCTGCAACTTCAGCTGAAATTGTCCTGTCGATGACAGTGCGTTCGCGCCTGTAGAGAACCGTGTTATCGTTGGCATCACTGCGTTTGAGGATGAGATGGGGTTGGAGCAACTCCCCCCCATTGGTGAACGCTGTTGCTGCAACAGCAAGATGTAGGGCGGTGGTGGAGAGTTCCTGTCCAAAGGCTATGGTCGCCTCCGACCTTCCTGACCAGGAAGATGGGTCTGCGATGAAGCTACGGGTTTTTGAGGGGAGACCGATATCGTAGCTAACGTTGAATCCGAAGCGGTTCAGCGTAGCATAGAACAGGGCAGGGTCTGTTTGCATTGCCCAGTGTGATATTGCACCGTTACATGACTTGGCTATCATGGTGTTGGGGTCGACTAAGCCGTGGGGGGACGTGCAGACAATGGTGGCATTGGCATTCTTTCCCATGCTGAAGGTGTAGGACCCGTCGCACAAGAAGGGTTCGTCCAGGTCAGCCTGGTTTGCTTCCATGACTGCAGCTAGGCTGAAGACCTTGAATACCGATCCCGGTTCGTACAGGTAGTTCGCCACATGGTTGCGCTTTTGGAGATCCGTCGACTTTGAGAGGGCATTGGGGTCATACCAGGGATAGCTGCTCATGCCCAGGATGTCCCCATTCTGGGCATCGAGCACAATGGCGACCGCGTAGTCGGGGTTGTGCTCATCAGCGATGTTCTGCAGCTGTACGTCCAAGATGTACTGTATGTCCATGTCCAATGTGAGGGTAATGTCCTGCCCATACGTCGATTCGGCCGTACCGATTGCAGGGTAGGGGTTCAAGAAGGCTTCCTCTTTCAGCTCCACCCCTTCTGACCCTTCATTGTCTATGTTGGTGAAGCCTATGGTCTGGGAAGCATGGAAGGATGCGGGGTAGTCGCGTCCCATGCTTTTTACCACCGATACCTGTTTGGTAAGGGATGTCCTCTTTAGTTCCGCTAGGAGAAGTGGGACTTGGGTAGGATCAATTTTTTTCTTGATCTGTGCATAGGTGGTATAATTTCCTGCCTGATGTTCTATCTGAAGTGGACTCATTCCTACGAAGGGTGCTACGACTTCCGATACAAGCGGAAGGTCGTCTATCATCGTCAGGTGGAAATAGACACCCCAATACGGGGTTTGGATGGCAAGGATCTTGCCGTTCCGGTCGTAAAGGGTCCCCCTTACTACCTCTTTGGAGACAAGGGGATCCGTGTATGTCTTCGTCTGTGGGCTCTGGCTATGGATGACAAAGCCTATCCTAATGAGTAAGATTAGGAGCAGTATCAGTGTTAGGGACAGGAAGAACCGGTAATATGGTCGATTTGGACTGGTATCCATGATTTTTTTATATTACTATGTAGGAAAGGGAATGTCGAGTTATGGCTAAAGACAACTATGATGATATGATGGATAGACCTGCAAGGAGGTCTTCTC
>DMAO01000349.1 GCA_003446545.1 Sphaerochaeta sp. | reverse complement strand
CTAAGTTGCTCATCCAGGCGAACACATGGATTGCCAAATTGGAGAGCATCGCATCGTTGCTCCCGCATACTGCATTGTTCGTATCAATGTATTTCCGCAAGGAAGCCTTGATGTCATCCCAGATTGAAGGTACCCAGTGTACGCTGGAGGATGTACTCGATCCGACGGTGCAGTTGAATGCGAACCGTGATGTTGCGGATGTCATCAACTATATCAAGGCTACCGATTACGCGATCGATCGCTTGCAGGAGTTACCACTTTGCAATCGGTTGATCAGAGAGACCCATGCAGTGTTGATGGAAGGGGTGCGAGGACAGGAGAAAAGCCCAAGGGAGTTTCGCACCTCACAGAATTGGATCGGAGGGGAAGGGGTTTCTTTGAAGAGGGCGCGGTTTATTCCTCCCCATCCAGATGACATGGTTACAGCGATGTCCGATCTGGAGAAATACATGAATGCTCCCGACACCCTTGATGTGCTGACCCGAACAGCTTTGATCCATTACCAATTCGAGACGATCCACCCGTTCCTGGATGGTAATGGGCGTATAGGACGTTTGTTGATCACACTGTTTCTCCTGGAGCAAGAGATCCTGACGACTCCTGCCCTATACATCTCCTACTTTTTAAAGAAGAACAGGACAGAGTATTACGATCGGTTGACTCTGGTTCGTTCCAAGGGGGATTATGAGCAATGGATTAAGTTTTTCCTGAAGGCCGTCTCTGAATCGGCACAGGATGCCTATGAGAATATTGTGCGCCTGGGAAGGCTCCATGATGATCATGTGGCTCGCATCAACACCTTGGGGCGTGCGAGGCTCACGGCACTTCAATTGTTCTCATACCTGGAGCGCAATCCCATCATGGAGATCAAAGGGACTGCCGAAGTCTTGCAACTTTCGTTCAATACCGTCGCTAGTGCGGTCAAACGCTTGGTTGGTATCGGTATCTTAGTCCAGTCGGGAGGAAACCAGCGGGGGAGGACCTTCGGTTACAAGGACTATCTTGATATCCTGAGGGAAGGAACATGATTTTTCCACAAAGAGATGTCGACTAAGAATGTTTTCTTGATGCTCAGAGAGGAATATCTGATGGGAAGCATAACGGTACGTATAGAATTTCGCGTGGATGCTCAGGTTAAGGGTACATAGGAAAAGGCATGCCGGGAACTTGGGTTGATACCCCCCGAGCCATTCATCATGTTTGCCACGAAAGCAGCCAATGAGAAACGTATTCCCACTGAAACTGCCGTCAATCCCTTCTCGTACGAGCAGGATAGGGCAAGACGCAAGAAACCGACTGACCAGATGGAAGCGACCTGAGATACCCACCCAAGGTTGGAGTGCCTGATTCAAGTAAAGTCTAAGGAAAGGGCAACCACCTCTACGGTCGTTGCCCCTTTACTACTAGTGTAGTCTGGATTATAGCTAGTATTGCCTTTGTTTTTGTATCCCTCAGATGACCCTGGGATCAACATCAAGCGAATAGTCTATGCCTGGGAAGCCAAAGCCATGGATCTGGTCATATTCCAGCTTCACACCCCCAAGGTCTCCCTTCTGTAAGGGTTTCCCCTCCTGTTGCAGCGTCCAACGTTTCTCCACCTCAGCTTGGACCTCTCGCTTCATCTCCCAATCATCAAGGCGAATCCTTCCCTTGTCATCAGTAGGGATCGTCTCATGTGCATAGAGTCGGTCAGTGAAGAGGCGGTAAATCTGACCGGTACATCCCTCATGCAAACCTTTTTCCTTCATCACCTGATAGAGCAGGGCCATGTACAGGGGGACAACTGGGATGACCGCACTAGCTCGGGTTACCAAAGCCTTGTTTACTGAGACAAATGCTTTTCCGTTAAGCTTTTCGAGGCTTTTCGTAATCTTGTGTGCACTCTTTTCCAGATGCTCCTTGGCAAAGCCGATAGTACCTTCGCGGTAGACCGGGTAGGTAATCTTAGGCCCGATGTAGGAGTAGGCTACAGTCATGGCATTGGGCGCAAGTAGGTTTTCTGCGAGCAGGAAGTCAATCCAAAGGGCCCAGTCTTCGCCTCCCATCACCTTTACCGTCTCTTCTGCCTGACCGTTTTCTGCGGGCTCTATGGTAGCCTGCTTAACGACAGGACTATCCATATCTACAGAAAGGGCGGTGAAGGCTTCCCCTATAGGCTTGAGGACCGAGCGGTAGGTCACACCGGTTGCAGGATCAGTACGAAGTGGGGAAGCTAGGCTATAGATGACAAGGTCAACCTGGTTGAGTGTTTCCCGGATTTTCTGGGCTGTCTTCGCTTTTGTCTCGTTGGAGAAGGCATCGCCAAAGACCGACTCGGCCTTCAGTCCTGCTTCTCTCGCCTTTGCTTCAAAAGCCGTGGTGTTGTACCAGCCCGGGGTTGCCGTCTTGGTCTCACTTGGCTCGCGTTCGAAGGAGACATTCAGTGTGTCCGCATCACCACCGAAAGCGGAGACAATGCGCGATGAGAGCCCATACCCAGTTGATCCTCCAAGAACCAGCACCCGTTTGGGAAAGGTTTTAGGTTCAATAGGTTTGTAGAGAGGATTGTCTGTTTGTTTTGCATGGTCTCTGACCCAATCAATCTGGTCCTGGACATACTGTCGGCACCCAAGGGGGTGTGCGGTCAAAGAGACATTTCGCATAACCTTTTTAGTAATAATCACAGGGAGCCTTCCTTATTTCGTTCCATTAATGTTTACATTTCCACTACCTACGATACACATCCAGGATGCTTCTGCAGCCTTCTTCCCGTTTACGGTAATGGTGCCGTTTTGGCGCAGCATAATCTGCGATACTCGTGTATTGTACACTTCGATGATGGCAGTATCGCCAGGGCGTACCTGGTTACGGAACTTGGCCTTGTCTACAGTCCCAAGTACGAAGAATGCCCCATGAGGGAGGATTCCGACCTGACAGAGACCGGCTCCTCCACACTGTGCCATGGCCTCGATCAGGAGTACTCCAGGTACGACAGGGTAGTGGGGGAAGTGGCCTCTGAAGAACCAGTCGTCTTCCTTGAATGTCCGTCTTCCAACGGTGTGTTGCTCATCTGCTTCCAATAGCTCGTCGACGAATAGGAATGGGTCGCGATGCGGAAGCAGTTCCTGCAGTGTTTCAAATGTTTCACTCATGAGTGTTGCTCCTTATGCTTTGGTATAGGATTTGAAAACCAAGACGCCGTTATGTCCGCCAAATCCTAAAGAGTTGCTGACAGCATAGCGAATTGTACCATTCATACCTTTGTTCGGTACATAGTCAAGATCGAGATTTTCATCAGGGGTGGTGTAGTTCAGAGTGCAAGGAAAGTACTGGTCGCGCAAGGCAAGCAGACAGACTATAGCCTCAACAGCACCGGCAGCAGCTACCAGATGGGAGGTCATTGACTTGGTGGAAGAGACCTTCAGCTTGTAGGCATGTTCACCAAAGACCTGCTTGATGGCCTTGGTCTCCATCGAATCATTGGCCGTAGTGGAGGTACCGTGGGCATTAATGTAGTCCACTTCCTCAAGCTTTGCCCCTGCCATGGCAATAGCTTCACGCATAGCGCGCGCTGCCCCATCGCCTTCAGGATTGGGAGCTGTCAGGTGGTAGGCATCACACGTCATGCTGTAGCCTGCAATCTCCCCAAGGATGGTAGCCCCACGCTCGAGGGCGTGTTCGAGGGACTCCAGCACCAGCATGCCAGCGCCTTCACCTATGATGAAGCCGTCACGATCCTTATCAAAAGGACGACAGGCAAGGGATGGCGTATCGTTATAGTTTGTTGAAAGGGCCTGGATGCGACAGAACCCTGCTACCGAGAGCTGGGTTATGGCAGCTTCAGTCCCTCCTGCGATGGCTACGTCAGACAGCCCAAAGCGGATGGAGTTGAAAGCATCCCCGATGGCATCAGTACCTGATGCACAAGCGGTTACGGTAGTGCGGCAGGGACCCTGGAATCCAAAATGGATAGCTATGTTGCCAGCCGCCTCATTGGCGATGAGCTTGGGGATGGTCAGTGGCGCTACCGCATGGGGGCCACGTTCAAAGAGCTTGAACAGGTTCTCCTCCACCACCTCAAAGCCACCGATACCATTGCCTAGGTAGACACCACTTCTGAAAGGATCATACAGGCCTTCTTTCAACCCAGCCTGATCCATAGCCTGCACAGCAGCGTAGACAGCGAACTTGGTGAAGTCAGCCATGCTGCGGGTCTCTTTGCGGTCGAGCAGGTCCGAAGGATCGAAGTCAACAACCTCACCTGCAATCTTTGCAGGGTAGTCGGTGGTGTCGAACTTGGTGAGGGGCCCAATGCCACACTTACCCGCTTTGATGTTCTGCCAAAACTCTTCGACACGCTTGCCTAGAGGGTTTATCGTGCCCATGCCTGTTACTACGACGCGTCTTGTATTGTCCATATGCATATCTCCCATACTTACATTGCCATCCCACCATCAACAGCCAATACTTGGCCGGTGATGTAGGAAGCCTTCTCTGATGCGAGGAAGGCCACTGCATAGGCCACCTCTTCTGCCCCCCCAATCCTAGAGAGAGGGATCTGTGTAGAAAGATTCTCTTTCAAGGTCTCAGGCAGTACGTCGGTCATAGCTGTCTGGATAAAACCGGGGGCTACCACATTCACCCGCACGTTGCGGCTGGAGAGCTCGCGTGCCAGACTTTTGGAAAATCCGATGAGCCCTGCCTTGGAAGCGGCATAGTTGGACTGCCCTCCGTTGCCCATGATGCCTACCACACTGGAGATGTTGATGATACTTCCCCGTCTC
>DMAO01000017.1 GCA_003446545.1 Sphaerochaeta sp. | reverse complement strand
CTAGGCATATCTGTGAATATATCCTAATGGAATCAAGACTTACCTTCGATGCAGCCTCTATGCTCAATCCTAAAGATGCTATGCTGTATGGGAAGACTATGGTGAAGATACAGACAGGCTTGCGTGATCTGCTTGAGGTATCCTGCCCTGAGGTTGATTGGCTCACTAAACGATCATCAGAAATAAATGGCAGTGTTGGGGCTGTTCTCGTCTCCAATGGCTTTAGTGGGAATGTCATGGTCCTCTTGAGTAAACAGGCGCTTCCAAGTTATATTAGCCGTCTAGAGGAGTACGAACACATTTTCGGTTTTCATCCCCGGTGGTACATCTATGAAGGTGGCGGTTCTGCCAAGGTTGTGTTCCAAGATCATATATGAGAATTTTGCTGACAAATGATGACGGATACCTGAGCACGGGCCTTACTGTCCTTGAACAAGCACTTGTCCGTGCAGGACATGAGGTCTGGGTATGTGCGCCATCACACGAGCGAAGTGCCAGCAGCCATGCCATGACCCTCCGTGGGGACATAACCATCACCGAATATGCTCCTATGCATTTCCATTGCAGCGGGACTCCCGCCGATTGCATGCTCTATGCCCGTAAGGGGAATATTTTCTCCTCCGATCCCGATCTTGTCATTAGCGGTATCAATCATGGCTATAATATTTCAACTGACATTCTCTATTCAGGCACTGTAGGCGCGGCTCGGGAAGCTGTACTTACCGGTTTGAAGGCGATAGCCTTGAGCTGTAAACGTGATGAGAGTGGCCACTTTGCCTTCGAACAAGCTGCCCAGTTTGTTGTAGACCACCTCGACGAGCTATACCCCCTTTGTAGCAGTGAGTGTGTCCTTAACATCAACGTTCCTCCAAAGGGCAACGGGAAATGGAAACCTGCGGGCATGAGCTATCTTGATTACAAAGATGTCATGACAAAGCGTGAGGGTGAGAATCAGAAGGTGTATGAGAATTCTTCCCTCCATATCGGTAATTCTGTAGTGTTCTCCCTGAAGGGTGGTGAACCACCTGTACAGAAGTGCGATACGCTCGAGACCGACTATCAGGCAGTCTCCGCTGGCTATGTCAGTATCTCAGCACTCTCCATCCTTCCTCCCATACAGCAAGATGTCCAGAACAGGCTGACAAAGCTCTCTGAAGAGACGCTCCATGTGTAGTAGCTGTACCAGTTCCCCATGGGAGAACAAATGCACCAAATGTGGCCTGTGCTGTCACGAGAAGGCGATGTATGGGCGTCTGCTGGTAATCGATTTGGACTCTTGGTGTGAGTTTTTCGATCCTGAGACAAAACAATGCAAGGTCTATGCCGAGCGTTTCACCCAAAGTAAACGCTGTAAGAAGATGACCTACCTACGAGCAATGTTCGCTTCCTATATACCTGATAATTGTGCATATGCAAAATGGGCAAAGGCTAACCATATCAGGTTTGCCACGCATCGTATGCTTAGGTCTATCCATAGCAAGAACTGTCCTCCTGACGAATCTGACAAAGAGATCTACGCTGCTTTCTAAGTGGTGTAGCTTGACCCTGTGAGGTCTTTGTTACTATTTTTACAGAGAGGATTACTATATGGAACAACAGATAATATATCTGGATAACAACGCGACTACGCCTATGGCGCAAGAGGTCGTTGATGCTATCTCAGAAGCAAATACACTTTTTGGCAATGCCTCAAGCATGCATGGCTTCGGCCGTGAAGCTGCCTTTGCCATTGAACAGTCTAGAGAGAAGATCGCTGCCCTCCTAGAGTGCGACCCTAATGAGGTTGTATTCACCAGTGGGGCCAGTGAAGCAAACAATACTGTCTTTAATATTTTCCGTGATGCCATCGATCTTGGATCCAAGAGGAACCGCATTGTCACCACCGTCATCGAACACCCTTCCATCACTGAAATGGTGAAGTTTCTGAAGAAGAGGGGGTATCGCATCGATGAGGTTCCTGTAGACAAGACAGGACGGGTGGAGCTTGAGACCCTTGCTACCTATCTTGGTGAGGATGTTGCCTTGGTATCGGTTATGACAGGGAACAACGAGATTGGCACCATCCAGAGAATTGCAGAGATTACCAAGATGGCACATGCTGTCGGTGCCTATATGCACACCGATGCTACCCAGGCGATTGGGAAGATACCTGTGCAGATGAGGACTTGGGATGTGGACTACATGAGCATTTCAGCCCATAAGTTCTATGGGCCTAAGGGTATCGGTGCTCTTGCAGTCAAGAATAAAGTTCCCTTTGAAGCCTTTGTCCATGGTGGACATCAGGAAGGTGGCAAGCGTGCCGGTACCTACAATACCCCCTCTATCGTGGGCGTTGGGGTTGCTGCCGAGCTTGCAAAACAGAACCTGCAAAGTGAGAGTGCCCACCTTTGGTCTCTCAGGGAGATGCTTCGCAAAGGGATTGAGGAGAAGATTCCCAACGTAGTGGTAAATGGAAACCAAGAGCACTGCCTTCCAGGCACCTTGGATGTCTCTTTTCCCAGTGCAGAAGGGGAATCTGTCTTGCTCTATCTCGATATGGAAGGAATTATGGTCTCTACCGGTAGTGCCTGTGCTAGTGGGTCGCTTGAACCCAGCTATGTGCTACTTGCTTCCGGAGTGGATATAGAACTGGCGCATGGATCGATCAGGTTCAGTTTTGGTCGGTACAACACCGAGGAAGAGGTTCTCTATGTTTTGGAGAAACTGCCACCTATTATCAAGCGCCTACGAGGAATGTCAACACGATGAGTACAAATTTTATGAGCCAGTGGGTATACTCCCCTATAGTCAAAGACCATTTTATGAATCCCAGAAATACCTGGGTTGAAGAAGAGAATTTTGAGTTTGACGGTATCGGCGAGGTTGGATCGCTTGCCTGCGGAGACCAGATGAGGATTGCCATCCAGGTAAAGGATGATGTGATAGTCGATCTTCGCTGGTTAACCTACGGGTGTGCTTCGGCAATTGCGAGTACCTCCATGATGAGTGAAATGGTTATAGGTATGGGCCTTGAAGAGGCCTATAATCTCTCTCCAGCTACGATAACCGAAGCCCTCGGAGGCCTTCCCGATCATAAGTTCCACTGCTCTGTCCTTGGGGACAAGGGCCTTCGTGCTGCTATCGATGACTATCTGGTCAAGCAGAAGCGAGATAATCCCTTCAAGAAGAAGGTTGCCAAAGTTATCTGTGAGTGCAATAACGTCACCGATGTTGCCATTGAAGACCTGGTGAAGAGTGGTGAGGCCAAGACGCTCGAGGATCTGGAAAGGATTACCAAGTATGGTACGGTCTGCGGAAAGTGCAAGAGTGAGGTAGCCGAGCTGTTTGACCAGTTCAAGCATATCTATAGCACCTGATACTGGGCAAAAGAACAAAATAGTCTAAGACAATGTGGTAAGCACAACGTAATAACAAAGAATAGAGGCGGCCAAGTCGTCTCTATTCTTTTGTGGTTTGATCTGTTGATATATTTTTAGCTAGGTTTAGAAAGGTGCTCAGATGACTTCAAACTCACTGCCTCCGATGAACTCCCTCAAAAGTGAGTCATCAGGGACAAGGGTATCTGGAATCGGATTCACATTCTCCAGGAACTTCAAAATGCGCCTTGAGGTCTCATAGGCAAATCCTGCACTTGGCTTGACCATCTTCAACAGTGGCTGTGCATAGGGTGAGAGCACTCCAAGCTCATAGTCGAGAGCTGAGTTGATCATGACATTGGCGTTATTCTGGTAAGGGAATATATACAGGTCTTCCCCACGTCGGACAGAGGGCCACATGTTCAGCGTTGTCGTTGCGTCAGTGCCCCGAGTCCTGTTGTCTCTGATTATCCTGCGGATCATCCGGTTGTCTGTAGTACTTATGCGGTTGTGGTCATCAAGGTTCAGTTGGGTGAGAGCCGAGATATAGACTCGGAACAGTGCATCGCCATCGATTGAGTTTGTAAGTCTCGGATTCATCCCATGGATGCCTTCGATGATGAGGATGGTGCGTTTGTCCATCTGCACATAGTCTTTCTCAAAGGTTCGGTTTGCACTCTTGAAGTCAAAAAGGGGAAGGGTAACCTTCTCCCCTGCTATCAGGGCGGAGAGGTCCTTTTGGAAGTGGGGAAGGTCAATGGCCTCCAAAGCTTCCAAATCTGGCTTGTTGTCCTCGTCCTTTGGTGCCAAGTGAGGGGCCAGGTAGTAGTTGTCCAGGGATATTTTGATAGTACGTTTTCCCAGCACCTGAAGCTGGACGGCAAGTTTATGGGCAAAGGTAGTCTTCCCTGAAGAGGAGGGTCCAGCGATGAGGACCGCCTTTACGCTGCTATGGATGTTTATCTGATCTGCAATGTTGGCAATCTTCTTCTGTTGCAGGGCTTCTGCGAGCCGGATGAAAGACTCAATGGTGTTCTGATTTCCCAGTTGGTTAAGCTGGCCAAGGGCCTGGACGTTGAGGATGCTTCCCCACGCCTTGTACTCTTTGAAGACAGCGAACAGCAGGGGGTTGTCGATAAAAGGATCCAATGCACCAATGTTATGGGATCTTGGGTAGCGTAGCAACATCCCACGGTCCTGATAGGGCTTCAGTTCCCATACCTGCATCAGACCCGTTTGGCTCAACAGGGGCTCATAAGAAATGTCCAGATAGCCTTGAAGGCGGTATAGCCCGACCACTGGCTCGTTATGGGTGGCGATAAGGCTTGCTGTCTGGTCGAAATGGTTCTCTTTGAAGTAGGTCATCGCCTCTTCATAGGGGAGAACCACTTCCTCTATGGGAAGATTCTGGTCAACCAGAGCCCGCATGGTCTCGGAGATGGTTTCGATATCATCTGACTGCAGGGTCAAATCATCATCAAAGCTGAAGTAGTAACCATCCCCAAGGGAGTGCCCGATGACCAGCCTTCTGTTGGGGTAGAGCATCGAGACCGCACAGCACAGCAGATAGCAGATGCTGTGACGATATATTCTCTTGCCCATATCGCCATACAGCCTTGCCCCTTCAAGGGTGCAGTCGTTGACTAGGGCACTCGAGCAGGATTTCAGCTCATGGTTCACCAGAGCCCCTACAATGGGGTTTTCCAGATAGGATGGGGTATCAGTTGATTTGACGATACCAAAGGCAAGGAGGCCTTCCTTGACAGTCGATCCCATCGGAAGACTCAGTTTCTTGTCATCATGTGTAACAACTATCTGTTTCATATCCCTATCATACGACCAAAAAGGGTGATAGAACAAGGGTAAAACAAATGAGGGGTTTTATGGTATACTGAATCACGCAACGCAGTTTCACATGAATAGACAGCCCAAAGCGTAGTAGGTATCCCGAACATATGGCAAAAAAGCAGATAATGGCATTCCCGTATCGCCAACGCTCAATCCTTCTCATAGACCTTTCCCAAGAGTCTTGGCAAAAGCTCACCCTCTCTGAATCAGATGCAAAAGCTCTGCTGGGGGGACGACTTCTTGCGCTCTCCCTCTGGGATAGGTATGCATCCTATGATAATCTCGACAGCCATCTCTACGAGGTGGGGAATCCGGTTGTCATTGCCGCTGGAGCGGCCAGCGACACCTCCATGGTGTGTGCTGACTCCTCTACAGTGCTCACACGCTCTCCTGTAACGGGAAAGCTTGCAGTGAATAGCGGTAGCAGCTCGCTTGCCAAGAACCTGCTGGGATGCGGCTACTCTGCTCTGGTCATTATCGGGAGGAGCCGGCGGTTGTGTAGCCTGGAGATAGATTCCCAGAAGGTTACCTTCTCCAATGCAGAGAGTTTCCATGACCTGACCACAAGTGAAGTTCAGAAGCATTTTCGTGATCGTCCTCTCCTGTGTATCGGGCCTGCTGGAGAACATCAGGTTCCCTATGCCTCCCTTGTATACAGTGGACTTACCATAACCCGTGGTGGGGTCGGTATGGTTTTCGGCCTGAAGAATCTCAAGTTTATCCTATTCCAAAGTATTACCAGTGGAAGGGAAAGCTATGATACCAAAGAACTGGGCCTCACTTTCAAAAAATACCATAGACTTATGAAAAAGACAAAGATTGGTAGGGCAATGCAGGAAGAGGGGCCTGCAACCCTTTTGAAAATGGCCAACCGCCATGGTTGGGCTGCCATTGATAACTTCTCCATGCGAGTGGATGGAAGGTTATGGGGCCTCTGTCCAAAGGCGCAAAGCACAAATCCAACCAATGAAGACCCAGTATGTGCCGGTTGCGCGGCTTCAGGGGGTCCAATGTCCCTTAGGCAGAATCTTCTTGATTTTTCCAACCTGATGGCGTTGGGGTCGAACCTTGAGCTCTTTGACTATCGTCGTGTGTCGCTTCTTGTGCAGCGATGTTCAGACAACGGCCTTGACCCCATCAGTGTGGGGACAATCCTCTCCTGGGCGAGAAAGACCAGAGCAGAGGGTGGCCTGTCCTTCCTCCCCAATCTGGGAAGTTCGACTGTGATGCAATATATGCGGATAATTGATGCCATTGCATACAGGAAGGGTACAGGCGAACAGCTTGCGGAACCTTTTGCCCAGTTGGTAAGCATGTATGGGGGAGAAGAGCATGCCTACATAGTCGATAAGCAGGCACTTCCTCCTTTTGACTATCGGGGCTTGCCGGCCCAGGCTATCCTTGCCGCCACAGGCGACGACACACTTGTGTTTGCTGAACTGATGTATGGGAACCACTATCATAGGGGTAATGAGAAAAAGCTTGCCCGGTGGGCTGTCTTCTCGCAGGACCTTCGCTATGCGATGGAGTCCCTGGGGCTCTGTCCTTGGCTGTCTATTCCCTATTACGAGAAGTTCCTTGTCAGGTTCCCCCACGGCATGAATAAGGCAAAAGCCTGGAAACTGCTTGCAAAGCTTGCTTCCCTCTCAGAGGGGTATCAGGTGAAACCTGAGGCTATTGCTCAGATTGGTGCAAGGGTGTGGAGTTTGCAGCAGGAGATTGACAACAAGCTGACAGGCCGTAACGGCAGGTATGGCTCGCTGCCTGAACAACTGCTAGTCGATGCTTCCAGCAATCATCCGACTTCCCATGTAGTCCCTCTTGTACGTCTTCTTGATGCCTACTGGTCTTTACGGGGCATTGAGTAGGTCGTCAGCTCTGTTATGCAGGCATCATCCTTTAGGGAGAGTATTCTAATGCTGTTGCTGTCGATGATCCCATAGGTGGGACCGAGAATATTCCTTGGAAAGGTAGTCGATCCTGGGTTGACGCATATGATGCCCATAGCGTCAGTATGCAGGTTGGGTGTATGGGTGTGCCCGGAAATAAAGATATCACCTTTTCTCAACCCAAGGCCATAGGGAGAAGGATACCTATCGCCATGGGTGAGCAAGATGGTCCTCTCTCCAAACAGGAACTTGTGGATGAGGGGAGGAAGAGGTAACTGGGCTTTGGCAAAGTCATATGCATTATCACAATTTCCTCTGACATGTAGGATTTCGACCGTGCTGTTGGTAAGGGCAATCCTGAAGAGAGTGTTTTCAGGAGGACAGAGATCCCCTCCAAGCAAGAGCCTTGAGGCTTGGACCTTCTCCGCTTTTTCAAGCAGTGTGGTAAGTGCTGGCAGGGACCCATGCAAGTCTGATCCAAAAATAATTGTATCCATATCCCTATAGTAGCACACATGAGCATCATTGTGAATTTACCCTATTGAGGTAGGATATTCTTGTTAGTAAGGTATATTGCTGGTAGAATAAAATTGAAATTATATAAGAATTGTACGTTAGGAGGGAGCATATGTCTGAAATCAGGGAATTGACCTGTAGTGACTCTCACGTGTTGTACTATCATGCATGGATCCCAGAAGGGACTCCTGTGAAAGCTGTGGTACATCTTCTCCATGGGATGGCTGAATATGGCCAACGCTATGACAGGTTTGCCCGATATCTCAACAAGGAGGGCATAGCTCTCTATGCCCAGGACCATCGGGGACATGGCCTTACTGCAACCAAGGCGGAAGAGACCCTTGGTTGGTTTGCCCAGGAGGATGGGTGGATGCGAGTTGCTGAGGATTCGAAGGAACTCTCCAATCTCATTTCTTCTGAGTTTCCCAAGACGCCCCTCTTTTTGATGGGGCACAGCATGGGCTCCTTCTTGGCCAGGACCATAATAGCAGACACCCCCGATCTCTATAATGGGGTCATCATGATGGGAACGGGATCTTCGATGGGACTCCTAGGCAAGATTGGGGGCATGATAGCACGATCACATGTGAAGAAGCATGGTTCGAAGTTTGTAGATGATCAATTGAACAAGATGAGCTTCGGCTCCTATAACAAACAGATTCCAGATGCATCTTCAGCCTTTTCCTGGCTTAGCCGTGATGAGAAGGAGGTGCAAAAATATGACGATGACCCTCTTTGTGGGTTTGTCTGCACTGCAAAATTCTTTGAGGACATGCTGGAAGGTATTGGCTATGCCAATAGCAGTGAACGGGCGAAACGCCTACACAACGACCTGCCCATTCTTATCATTAGTGGAAGTATGGATCCTGTAGGGAACTATGGCAAAGGGTTGGGTAAGGTGCAGGATTTTTACAAGCGAGCCGGTATCAAGGATCTCACCCTGCATTTGGTAGAAGGAGCAAGACATGAGCTTCTGAATGAGACAGACAGGAATACCACCATGGAGTACCTTACCTCATGGATCATGGATCGAGTGTAGTCTCATGAGTTTTATCCGCACCATACAGAAGCAGACCCTGGCATCATTGAAACTGGCTTCCCTTGCCTTTAATCAGGCCCTCAGGGATAATGTTATGCAATCGGCCTCAAGTATGGTTTACTCCACCTTGATGGCTTTAGTCCCTGCTGCCACTTTCATCTTCACATTCTTCAGTGCTTTTGGCGTCCTTGAGCCACTTGTCGATCTGCTTCGGCAGTGGCTTGTAGACATTGTCGGTCCCGAAGGTGGGCTGCAGCTTATGGACCTGTTGAACCTCTACACGACCAATGCAACAAGTCTGGGGGTTGTAGGGCTTATCTCCTTTCTTATCACCATGGTGCTCCTGATCAATAAGGTCTGGATTGTCATCAATCACATCTATCGCACTACACCCAACAGGAACTCTCTCAAGCGCTTGGCCAATTTCGTGACATTCCTTATCGTCGCCTGCTTGCTTGTTGCTGCTTACATAAGCATCCAATCGGTGGTGAACTCTTGGTACCTGAACCTCATTGGTGTATCTGTTGCACTCTGGTCCAGGGTAGTGGGTGTAGTTGCCCCGATAGTCATATTTTGGGCCATCCTTTTCATGCTTACCTATTTTGTTCCCAATACTAAGGTTCGTTTCTCCTCAGCTATGCTTGGTTCTGTCATAGGCACCTTGTTTCTCATGGTGTTCAACAAGTTTCTTTTCTTGCTTTCCGGCATGGCCGCCAGGTACTCGGTAATCTATGGCTCTCTTGCCATAGTATTCCTCTTTCTTGTGCTCTTTTATCTGTTCTGGGTTGTTGTCTTCTACTGCATCGAACTGGCGTATGTGCACCAGTTTCGCCCAGATACTCAGGTTTACAAAGGCCTTCCCCAGAGCCCAGCCTTACAGCTCTGTGAAGGGGTCAACATCATGATGCTCATCGGCAGTAATTTTCGCAATGGGGGAGGTTCCTCCACTACCAAGGAGATGATGGATCGTCTGGCCATCCCTGATCGGCGACTCAATGGATTTCTGAAGTTGCTGACACAGTTGAAATTCATCACACCCACCAACAACGGCCAAACGATGTTTATCCCCATGCAACCTCTGGAGAATCTTAAGGTGCAGGACTTGGTGAATTCACTCTATGGCTTGGATACCATAGAACCAGATGAACGTGATACCGCAGGTGAAGCCATAGCTAGTCAAGTACAGGCACGAGGTGTCTCCTCATTGGGAAACCTTACAATAGAGAACCTCTTGCAGAGAATCTAGATCAGCTGAGGCCTACGTCAAGCATCATCATGACCGTAAATCCAATCATGGTCCCGATGGTTGCATAGTGTGTCGCACTATGGTCTTCAGGCTTGCCTTGGGCGGCAGGCACAAGCTCTTCAACAACCACGTAAATCATAGCACCCGCTGCAAAGGCGAGGGCATATGGCAGTAGTGCTTGCACTTGGATAACTAACAATGCACCCAAAACTCCTGCTATGGGCTCGACAAGCCCCGATGCCTGACCATACATGAAGCTTTTGAACCTGCTTAGATTTTCCCTTCTGAGTGGTATGGATACGGCGGCTCCTTCAGGGAAGTTCTGCAATCCAATACCAATTGCTACTGCAATAGCACCCAAATACGCATTGGGTTCTGATGAGAGTGCAGCAGCTCCGAAGGCAACCCCGACGGCTAGCCCTTCGGGGATATTGTGCAAGGTTATGGAGAGAACCAAGAGGATGCTTCTGCGCAAGTGGGTAGGTATGCCTTCTGTCTCACCGGGTTTTGAGCTAAAGTGAGC
>DMAO01000103.1 GCA_003446545.1 Sphaerochaeta sp. | reverse complement strand
ATGAGCCTTTCAGAATCTCACTTGCAGGAGCCCAGGAGAAAACTGCATTGCTCCTCCATGAAGGCGTTTGGTGCAGACCAATAGGATCTACACCCACGACACATATTCTCAAGCTTCCTTTAGGCAAAATAGGCACAATACAAGCAGATATGACGCTCTCAATTGAGAATGAATGGCTTTGTCTCAAACTCCTTGAAGCCTTTGGCTTGGATGTTGCAAAGGCTGATATTGCAACCTTCGAAGATCAGAAAGTTCTCGTTGTCGAACGTTTTGACCGCCGGATTGCCTCTGATGGAACATGGTGGATGCGACTCCCCCAGGAAGACCTATGCCAAGCCACAGGAACAAAGGCAAGCATGAAGTATGAATCTGAAGGGGGACCAGGAATTTTATCCCTGATGAAATTCATGCTCAATGCCACTGACCCACAGCTGAACCGAAAAAAGTTCCTCAAGGCGCAAATACTTTTCTGGTTGCTAGCAGCTCCAGATGGTCATGCCAAAAACTTCAGTATTTTCCTTCAAAGACAAGGACGGTACACGTTGACTCCTCTGTATGATGTAGTGTCCGCCTATCCGGCACTTGGCCATGGCGTAGGAATGATTCCAAAGCAGAAATTGAAGATGGCAATGGCCGTAATGGGAAAAAGCTGGCATTACGAATGGGCCAAAATACACAAGAGTCATTGGCTTGAGACAGCCAAAATTACAGGATCGACCGTATTGCTGGACGAAATCATCAGTGAGATCTTGCAAAAGGTACCTTCAGCAATTGAAGAGGTAACAGCAAAAATTCCTCGGGATTTTCCCGAGGAACTGGCACTCCCCATCGTACTAGGAATTCAGGAGACTGCAAAGAAACTGCTGTAGTGTACTTTAGAGACCGAACGCCTCGCTGAGCTTCTCTGAAGCACTCTGCCTGATACCATCACTGTAGAGCAGGCACTTAAGACCCAGTGTGGCGGCCTGCACAATGTTCTCCTCGTAGTCATCAATGTAGTAGGTCTTCTCTGCCTCTGCTTTCTCCTTGGCCAGAACATGTTCGAAGAACTGTCTTGCTGGCTTTGAGATACCCATCTCATGGGATGCATAGCTCTTGTCGAAGAGAGCAAGGGCACCCATCCTCTCCAGGATGTCCCAATGCGGGGCAAAGGTATTTGAACCACAGACAACTCTCTTGCCCTCAGAGCGGAGAGCCTTGATAAGGTTGACCACCTCTTCGTTGAAGTGTGGGGTAAAATCCTTGGCGAAGGGATTTCCCTCAACGGTGGAGCCAAACTTGGTTCTGACATGCTCCCAATAGGCTTCTACGGGCAATGTCCCATCCATCATGGCAAAATCATAGTTGCGGTAGTCTGATCTGAGCTCTTCTTTGTCGAGGCCCAGACGCCTGGAGATTTTACCCAGCATATGTACGTTCCTGACCACCACGTTTCCCAGGTCAAAGATAAAAAGGTCACACCCATCCACCGAATCGTTGATGAAGGAGAGATGGGGCCGAAGTGCCTTGACTTCCTTCGCAAGGATATCGGCCTTGAGCTCGGGATTTGGGCTTGCACTTGCGATGCCCATCTGTCGTGCCTTGCCGATGCTATCCTGGTTCTTGGAAACCAACAGGTAGCGGCTGTAGGGAAGATCCCCTAGGGGCGGGAACATCTCCAACTCTGGACAGAGTGCCAACAGAGGAGCAAAAAGAGGATCACTGCTGTGGATGTCAGTACAAATTCGATCATACATATTTTAACCCTTCCTTGACTCATATACTGCTGAGCCACCTATAAAGTACTTGGTAAGGGACATAAAAAGCAAGAACATTGGTATCGAAGCCAACAAAGCCGCTGCCATCATCGCCCCCTCGTCGGTGCTTCTCTCCAACGCAAAGTTGGAAATGTACTGGGGAATGGTCTTCATCTTGTCACTCTGGCTTACCAACAGAGGCCACAACAGATTGTCCCACTGCCCTCTGAAGGAGAGGATTGCCAGGGTGGCTATCACCGGCTTGCAGTTCGGAAATACA
The DNA here is from genome assembly GCA_003446545.1 of Sphaerochaeta sp. Classification (GTDB taxonomy): domain Bacteria; phylum Spirochaetota; class Spirochaetia; order Sphaerochaetales; family Sphaerochaetaceae; genus Sphaerochaeta. Next base: position 17,147 of record DMAO01000103.1, on the reverse strand, counting down.
ATCCTGGTAAAGATACCGAACTCACCCATGCCATCGACACGGGCTGCATCGAGGAACTCGCTGGGAAACGTTGTCAGGTACTGCTTCATCTGGAAGATGCCGAAGGCACTTACCAGGAAGGGAAGAATGAGTCCTATATAACTGTTCTGGATACGAAGCACCATTACGACCATGTACAAGGGGATCATGATTGCTTCAAAGGGTATCATCATGGTTGCCATGATCATCATGAAAACCGTATTTCTTCCCTTGAACTTGAACTTTGCAAGCCCATATCCGGTGAGGGCCGCGAGCATGACAGTCGTTACGGCTACTGTGGTGCTGACGATCAGGGAGTTGGAAATATTGCGAAGAAAAATATAGGTCCCATCATTGCCCATGATAGCCTTTGCAAAGTTCTCCCATTGAAACCCTTCAGGGATCCAATTGAACGGCATACGAACTATTTGGCGTGTACTCATCATCGAGGCTGTTAGCATAAAGACGATGGGCATCAGGGTGAAGAGAAGCATGACAAACAGGAATAGAACCATTAGGGCTTTGGGAAGTGTTATGTTTTTTAACTTTTGCATCATACTCTCCTAATATTCCACATTCTCGCTCTTGGTGGTCCTGAACTGGACCAAGGTCAGCGAGAGCATAAGGATGAATAGTACGATACTCATGGCACTGGCCCTGCTGAGGTACTGCTGTTGGATACCAGTAATGTAGATGTTGAAGGTGATGACATTAATGGGTGCCCTTGGAGCCCCATTTGAGTAGAGCATGTATTGTGTGCTGAAAGTCTTCAGACACTGCAACATGGCCATGACCGAAACCAATACAACAGTAGGCTTCAAAAGAGGAAGGGTAATCCGCCAGAATGTCTGCCATTTGTTGGCACCATCAATGGTCGAGGCCTCATAGATAGTAGGGGGAATGGAGGCCAGGCCGGTAATGAACAGGATGACGAAGTACCCGATATATTTCCAGAAGTAGATGACCATGGTGGAGACCTGCTCCATGACAGGGTCAACCAGCCAACGGTGGTCAGTTCCCGGTGTCCCCATCAGGGCGTTCATCCACTGGTTTCCCAAGCCTCTTGGGTCAAAGATGAGCATCCAGATGGTTGCAGCTACCACAGAGGAAAGAATTGCCGGACAATAGTAGGCCACCTGCAAAAACTTCTTGCTCTTGTTGCTAGAAAGAAAACTGATAAAGACAGCTAGGATAAGGCTTATGATCAGAAGGGGGATGAAGGTACCCAAGGTGAATACCAGTGTTGATTTCAGTGAGTTGAGGAAGGAAAGCTCATTACCTGCCGTTTCAAGGTTAAACAGACGTAGGTAGTTGTCAAATCCGAGAAACTTCGGAGGAGCCTTGCTCAGTGCCTTCCTATTGAAGAAGCTCATATAAAAAGCATTGAGGATAGGATAGAAATTAAAAACCGAGAAGAAGACAAGGGAGGGAACTACAAAGGCAAATCCCCATCGCGCCTGTTTCTTCTCGATGCTGAAACTTTTCTTGGAACCCATAGAGTCTCTCCTGGCAAGCGATCAGAGTTGCCTAACGTTTGTGTGATGCAGACCACATTGAGCCAAAATACAAGCTCAAGCAGATAGAGCATGAAGCTATCAGTGCATACTGAAAATAAGGGAAAGGGGGAAAGGGGTTCTGCCGACCAAGCCGGCAGAACTCTCTTTACAACACCTATTGTTCGTCAACAACTTCCTGTACAGAGGCTCTGAGTGTGGCAAGCACTTTCTCCGGGCTCACTCCGCCAAGCATGACCGATTCAACAGCATTACGAATCAGAGTCTGGATCTGTGCAGAGTTCTCCCCGTAGTAAATCATGTGTGAACGGTTCATGTCATTGATGAATACCTGGCTGTAGGGCATATCCTTCAGAGTGTCGGAAGCAAACAGGGCCTTGGTAGGCTGGATGATGTTTCCACCACGGGTCAGGTACTCTTCACCATGGCTGAGCAGGAAACCCGCGAGTTTCCAGGCAGCCTTGCGAACACCAGGATCAGAGTTAGCATTGACCATGAAGAAGTGACCATAGTAGCAGGCTGCTACGTCACGAACGGCATCCTCGAACACGGGATACGGGATGACCATCCACTCTCCACTAGCAAAGAATGCAGGATTATCTTTCTCGATGCGTCCTTCCTGGTAAAGCCCTGTGTGGGCCATGGCGATGTCATTGTTATCCTTGTTAAACAAACTACGGGCATTCTTGTAGGTAGGGGAACCAAGGTTACGTCCGCTTGGGCCCCATTCCTTCATGTAGGTTAGTGCCTTGATCCAGGCATCGTCACCGATGATTGCCTTCTTGCCATCGGAGCTGAGCAGTTCACCACCAAGCTGTTCTACCATAGGGACAAAGAATGTCAGATAATACGGATACCTGAAGTCAAATCCACGGCGAAGGAGGATATCCCCATCGCGGATGACAAGCTTTTCAGAGATGTCAGCCATCTCCTCCCAAGTCTTGGGGTAATCAGTCTCGGGATTGAGACCTGCACTTCGGAAGACCTTCTTGTTAAGGTAGATTGACCAGTTGGTCAGCTCAAGGGGTAGGCCATAGACCTCTCCATCAACAGTTACTGTATCCAAGACACCACTGATGTACTTGTCAATCAGATCCTGCTTGCTATCATATCCAGCAGCCTTGTAGTCGACAGGAGCGACGCGGGCGTTGGAGATATACGCATACTGGTTCTCGATAGGCAGGTTGAACATGTCAGGCCCCTGGTTTGCAGCAAAGGCCGTCTGGACCAGTTCAATCTGCTTTATAGAAGCCTGTGTGGAGCGGACAACGGTGATGTTTGGGTTCATTTTCATGAACTCTTCTATCAACTCAGTCTCGAGCTGGGTCCTGGCAGGGTCCTCATGGGTCCAATACTGGACAGTAACCGGAGCGTTCTCATCCACAACCGTTTCCTTTGCACCTGCGGCAAAAACGAAAGAGGGGATAAGGAGCGCCAAGACAGCGAAAAACAGTAATGATTTTTTCATACTGACCTCCTATAGTCATTTATGCTTTAAGTATATGCAGGCTCTCAGGAATACCACAAGGCAATGCTTTTGCCATTATTGTGGTGTTTTACGCACAAAAAAAGCCCCCACATACATCAGGGACAAATTTGTACCTCAAACAACATACTTGTTGAAACAAGGGGATACAAGTCAGTTCTTTTTCTCGTGCTTTTGCATGAAAATGGCAAGCTTCTCCATCGTCTCGCTGGAGATGTCATGCTCGATGAGACAGGCATCCTGCTCTGCTACCTTCTGCTCGACACCAAGCATTTCGCTCAGGAATGTGGTAAGTGTCTTGTGCCGGAAATAGACCTGAGATGCCTTGAGAATACCTTTCTCCGTCAACTCGATATCCCCATAGGTCTCCTGATGGACATACCCATCAGCCATAAGGATTTTCATGGCCCTGTTCACGCTTGGCTTTGAAACACCAAGGCGGAGGGCTACATCAGTAGTCCTTACTTTACCCTTTTCCTGGTGAATAGCCAAAACGGCTTCCAGGTAATCTTCCCCAGATTTTTGCATTACCCATCGTAGCATGCATTCTAAAATTTGTCATCCTAAACCAACAGGCTGAGGAACCCTGGAAAAAACCATTGACACATATGTTTGTTTTGACTAACATATATATGAGCAGCGAACATAAAGGGAAAGCAAATGACAATGGACGAACTAACCGTTGGACAACGAGCATGTGTAGGTGCCATAACAGCACCAAAACAACTTAGAAGGAGGCTCATGGATATGGGCTTCACCAAGGGTGTGAATATAGAGGTAGTCAAGATGGCCCCCATGGGCGATCCCATGGAAGTCACATTGCGCGGGTACAACCTCTGCCTTCGCAAGGCTGAGGCCCGCGTCATAGAACTGCAATAAGTATGCAAACAATATCCCTGATCGGCAATCCAAACTGCGGGAAAACCACGCTTTTCAACGCCCTTACGGGCACGACGGCATACGTGGGTAACTGGCCCGGAGTCACTGTTGAGAAGAAGGAAGGCTTCTGGAATACTTTCAAGGTGTTGGACCTGCCCGGTATCTACTCGCTCTCCCCCTACTCCCCCGAAGAAAAACTCTCAAGACGCTACATCCTGGACGAACAACCAGATCTGATCGTTGATGTAATCGATGCCACCAACCTCGAACGCAGTCTCTACCTCACCTCACAGCTGTCTGAACTGGGCAGGCCTGTGCTCATTGTACTGAACATGCAGGACCTCCTGGAGAAAGATGGCATCACCATTGATGAGAAACGCCTTTCACTGATGACCGGGTGTCCTGTGGTCTCCATATCTGCCAGCAAAGGCATAGGCCTTGAACTTTTCAGGACTGAAGTCGAAAAGACCCTAGATGAGAACAAGGCTCCCGCATGCCCGCTCTTCTCAAACTTTGTCGAAAAGTACATCAAAACCCTAGTGGAGGATGACTACCTGCACACCATTCCCAAGGGAAGACAGAGCAGATGGGCTGCAATCAAGCTGTTGGAGGAGGATGAGCTGTTCCTCGCCACCATGCCACCCTTCCCCAAAGAGTTTGCAGCCAGTCTGGCAAGAGCCCAGGAAAGCCTGCGTGACCAGTATGATGACGATGTCGAGGCGATTATCATTGACCAGCGCTACAAGGTAGCCGAACACATATTTAGAGCCACCCAGATTAGGATACAGCAGAAACGCTCATTCGACTTCGACACCATCGCCACCAACCGCTTTGCTGCCCTACCCCTATTCATCATCATCATGGGGGGAGTCTTCTACCTATCCATAGGATTGGTAGGGGGTATCACCACAGGGTGGCTGGAAAGCCTCTTTGAGATGCTTGGGACCAGCCTGTCAATCCTTCTGGAATCCTTGGGGGTAATCCCCCTCCTATCGGGTATCCTTATAGGAGGCATCATTGCAGGGGTGGGTGCCGTGCTTACCTTTGTTCCCCAGCTCTTCGTACTCTTTCTCTTGTTAAGCATACTTGAGGACTGCGGGTACATGGCCCGCATTGCCTTTATCCTGGACAGGATGATGCGCTCCATCGGCCTATCTGGCAAATCCATCATCCCCCTAGTCATAGGGACCGGATGCACGGTTCCCGCCGTTATGAGCACCCGTACCATCGAGCACCAGAAACAAAGGGAGCTTACCGTTCTGGTCACCCCTTTCATTCCCTGTGGTGCCAAGATGCCTATCTTTGCCCTCATGATCACCTACTTCTTCCCTGGTCAGTGGTACATAGCACCGATGATCTACCTGACAGGAATCCTAGCGGTCGTTGTGACAGGTTTCATCATGCGTGCGTTTGACCGACACAAGGAAAGGAACGTTTTCATACTGGAACTTCCCCGTTACCAGATTCCCACAGCAAAGAATGTCTGGCTACAGACCAGGGAGCGTACCCTTGGCTTCGTCAGGAAAGCAGGTACGATAATCCTGCTCTCCTCGGTGATCATCTATCTGCTCTCCTCATTCTCCTTCACCTTGCAACCTGTAGCCCCCGATGCAAGCATGCTTGCCACCCTAGGGCGGGTAATCGCACCCGTGTTCAGGCCCCTTGGATTTGGATTCTGGCAGGCTAGTGTAGCGTTGCTCACCGGAATAGCAGCTAAGGAGTCCATCGTATCCACCCTGAGCGTCACCATGGGGGAGGCGGGAATAACTTCACTGTTCACTCCATCTTCGGCTTTGGCCTTCATGACGTTTATCCTACTGTCCTCTCCGTGCATCGCTGCGATCAGTGCGATGGCAAAGGAACTGGGAAGCAAAAGAAAACTGCTGTTTGCTCTCGCTTGGCAGACAGGCATCGCCTATTTGGCAGCACTTCTGGTGAGAGTCCTAGTGTTGCTCATCGTATGAGGTACCTATGTCCATACTACAAATTCTAGCCAATATCATTGTTGCAGCCATCGTCGCCCTCCTGCTGTGGTACGCAATCCAGACCATTCGCAAACAACAGAAGGAGGGTGGTTGTGCTTCATGCGGAAAGCTGGATGAAGACAGAGAGAGCACCTCTGCATGTAAGGGGTGCGCCTTTTCCAGTTCCTGTCATATCCAAGAGAAAAAAGAGAAAAACTAACAGGAGTCTGTGGCTCTTCCCCAAGGTTGAGTGAAAGGTAGGGTACGGTGTGGTTTGCTGTACGCGAAGCTATAGCAAAACCTATACAATACATGAATAAATATGCAACAGGACTGGATATTTCTTCATTATCCAGCTAAACTCCCTATAAATGCCTTTTTGGCACCTGATATTTAGGAGAGAAACACTATGAAAAAAATTACTATTGCCTTGCTCGCACTCTTGCTGCTCACTTCTACAGTCTTTGCAGCTGGATCAAAAGAACAGGCACCGGGGGTCGACAACTCGCTTCAGAAGGTACTCGACAAAGGCACATTAGTCCTCGGCCTCGATGACAGCTTCCCCCCTATGGGCTTCCGTGATGAAAATAATGAGATCGTAGGCTTTGACGTCGACCTTGCAAAAGAGATTACCAAAAGAATGGACGTTGAACTTGTACTGCAGCCAATTGATTGGAATGCCAAGGAACAGGAACTGAATACCGGCAACATCGATTGTATCTGGAACGGTTTCACCATCACTGAAGACAGGCTTGCCGCCATGACCTTCACCCCAGCCTATGTCAACAATGCACAGGTAGTGGTCGTCAAGAGCGACGCTCCCTATACCTCCCTCGCCTCCCTTGCAAATAAGAAGATCGGCCTCCAGGCTGGCTCCTCTGCTTCAGAAGCTCTGGACAACAGCCCTGCTTTCAAAGCCTCCATCAAAAGTGTTGTCGAGTTCAAGGAGAACCTCACAGGCCTGATGGATCTGGAGATCGGCGGTATCGATGGCCTTATCCTTGACCTGTTGGTGGCAAATGACAACATCAACCGCAGTGGTAAGGACTTCAGGATTCTTGATGACCACCTCACCAATGAGGCCTATGGCGTCGGGTTCCGTAAGGGCGAGCAGAAGCTTGCAGACGAAGTCTGGTCCCATATGAAAGCCATGGATGCTGACGGCTCCCTGGCCAAGATCGCAACCAAGTGGTTTGGCGCTGACATCACGGTTGTCGGGAAATAAATAATTCGCTACTATGACGGGGAGCTCAGGCTCCCCATTTCTTGTTTCTGCCTATGTTCCTGAATATTACATCCGATTTGACTCACCTATAGTCAGGATGATATACATACCCTACTTCAGAGGAGATTCACATGGTACAGCTACTGCTGCAGATGCTGGAAGCAACGCTAACGAGCCTCAGGATATTTCTCCTTACGCTCCTATTCGCCCTGCCATTGGGAATCTTTGTGGCAAGGGGCAGGATGGCAAAGAATTCCATCGTCTCATCCTTGGTCAATGCCTATATCATGATCATGCGGGGCACCCCTCTGATCCTGCAACTCATTTTCGTCTACTTCGCCCCGTATTATATCTTCGGCACTTCCTATGACCGCTTCACAGCGGTCATCGTTGCGTATGTCATCAACTACGCAGCATACTTTGCAGAGATATACCGTGGGGGAATACAGTCGATACCCAAGGGGCAGTTTGAGGCCAGTGAGGTCCTCGGCTTCTCCAGGATACACACTTTCACCCATGTAGTGACGCCTCAGGTAATCAAGCGCATCATTCCGGCAATGGGAAATGAGGTCATCACCTTGGTAAAGGACACCGCCTTAGCACAGACCATCGGAGTTGCCGAGCTGTTCCGGGTAGCACAAAACGCCTCGGCAAGACAGTTCTCCACTATGCCCATCTTCATTGCAGGGGTCTTCTACTTCGTCATGAACGCCTTCGTCGCAAAAAGCTTTGACAAGCTTGAGACGAAACTCAACTACTACAATTAGGAGAGAGTATGCAGATCGTATCAGTAAAAGACCTGGAAAAAGGCTTTGACGGACTGGGAGTTCTCAAGGGCATCTCCTTTACCCTGAACAAGGGCGAGGTCCTTTCAATCATAGGACCGTCAGGCAGCGGTAAAAGCACGCTCCTACGTTGTCTTACCCAGCTTGAGACTGTGGAAAAGGGAACCATAGAGGTCTGTGGGGACACCATGGTAACCACTGACGACAAGGGGGAGGTCCTCTATTCACCCAAGGATATCCTGCATACAGTGCGTCTGCACTTTGGTCTGGTGTTCCAGAACTTCAACCTCTTCCCCCATATGAGTGTGATGCGCAACATAACCGAAGCACCGGTTCATGTCCTGAAGAAGACCAAGGCCGAAGCCGAAAAAATTGCACGAGACCTCCTGGTGAAGATGGGTCTTGAGGATAAGGAACATGCCTATCCCTGCCACCTCTCAGGAGGCCAGCAACAACGGGTCTCCATTGCACGGGCTCTAGCTCTCAATCCTGAGGTCCTCTGTTTTGACGAGCCCACCAGTGCCCTCGACCCCGAGCTCACCGGTGAAATCCTCAAGGTCATAAAGACCCTTGCAAAGGAAAAGATGACTATGATTGTGGTAACCCATGAGATGTCCTTTGCACGAGACATCTCCGACAGGGTCATATTTATGGATGACGGGCTCATAGTCGAGGAAGGGAAACCTGAAGATCTGTTCAATCACCCGAAGAACGAGAGGACACAGAGATTCCTCCAGCGCTACGAATAGCTTCTCAACAAAGACCCTGAACAGACTCCAGTGGGCTCTCCTTCAAAAAAGGAGAGCTTTCCATTGACCATTACAAGGACCATCCCATCGGGCTTTGCCATAGGATTAAGCTCTGTCGAATTGTCCTCGAGGGAAACAGGGTCAAAAATGACCAGGTCAGCCTTATAGCCCTGCCTAATCAGACCCCTGTCCGTAAGACCGAGGCGAGTTGCAGGCTCTGAGGTCATCTTGCCAATCAACACTTCCAGAGGGAGCAGCCCCTGTTGCTTCCAGTACTTGTCCAGAAGGTGCACAGCCGCCTGATAGGAGCGGGGATGGGTCTTATCCCCGGCATAGAGGGCATCAGTGCCAAAGCACATCAGAGGGTGGCTCAGAATTCGCTTCAGCGAGTCCTGGCTCTGGGTTATGTCTGCCATCAGGGCAGTGCCCTTCTCTGCCATGAGCAGATCAAAGAACGAATCAAAAGGCCCCTGGCCCCTGAGGCTTGCTATCTCTGTGAGGCTAAGCCCTTCATACTGTCTGTTGCCATCGAGTGTCACAACTGAAATATTATCCCATCCGCACAGTTCATACAGGCTATCCCACCCATCAGGGTCCTGCATCTCCTCCATGATGGCTGATCGTTCCTTTGGGCTTTTCAAAATCTTCTGCAAATCTTCCCTGCTGAGCCTGAGGTAGTGGGGCGGAAGCAGGCTAAAGAGGCTTGTGGATCCATATTCATAGGGATACTGGTCAAAGAGCACGTTGATGCCCTCCCTCCTCGCTTGCTCTATCATGGTGAGCATCTTGGGAACCAGAATCTGGTTCACCCTTCCGATTGCCTTCAGATGACTAATTTCCAGACGAACCCCAGTGAGACGAGCAAGGTCAAGCACCTCTTCTATGGCCTGTAATACATCATTGCCTTCACAACGGATATGGACAGCAAAGAAGCGGTCAAACTTCTTGGTCACACGCAACAGAGCAAGCAATTCCTTCCTATCGGCAAACAGGCAGGGAGCGTAATACAGACCACTGGAAAATCCTATGCAACCCTCCTTGAAGCTCTTTTCCAACATTCGGCACATGACATTGAGTTCTGCTTCAGTTGCAGGACGGTTGGCATTGCCACCAAGGGCTAGGAAACGCAAGGGACTATGTGCCTGCAAAAATGCCATATTTGTTCCACTTCCCTCATGGCTCCATACCTGGGCATACTCAGAAAAACTCTTCCATGTAAAGGGTGAATATTTACCCAGAATATCTTGGACCTGTTCTTGCAAGGCAGTATTCTCATCAGAGAGTGGAGATACACCTATCCCGCAGTTTCCCGCCACTTCGGTGGTTATTCCCTGCAGTATCTTTGGATCCATTGCTGGGTTCTTCAACACCTCAAGATCACTGTGGCCATGAATGTCAATAAAGCCTGGACACAATACAAGTCCTGTCGCATCGAAGGCCGTGCCGGAGGGGATATCTCCCCCCTGGGAGACTTTCACTATCATATCATCCTTAATCGCAACATCACCGACAAACTTATTGAGCCCGGAACCGTCGACAATTGTTGCGTTTCGGAAAAAGTAATCATATTTCATTTGTATTCTCCTTGCGCATATAGAGCGCAATCTCATGATGCAACGATTGCTCGAGCATTCTCATAGTGTTCTGATAATTCCCCCTCGTACGAGTAAGCATCAGGGCGGCTTTGAACTCATTGACCTGCTTGATGTCGACAAAGGCTGGGGGGAACCCGCTTGCAAGCAGTTCTCCTGCAAGAACCAAGAATGCAAAGACACCATCATACCGACCAAAGGGATGGATGCGAAGCAGTTCACCGAATAAAAAGAGCGAACGTACCAGAGGATGGAGTGCTTTCCAATCCATTTCATACTGACGCAACAGAATTTCCATCCTCGTTGCAACAAGGAGATTTGGCCCCTCTTTCTCAATCTCAGAAGGCTCAAGGTCCCTATAGGATAAGGCCGCCTCATCATCGATGCCCTGCAGAAGGGAACGATATAGCAATATCAGAGATTTTTCAGTATAGAAGGGCTTTGCTTGTACCGTCTTATACCTAGAACCAAGACCACACTCCAGAGCAAGACGCACCAAGACTGAACGGGTATTGAGGGCGAGCAACTGGGTATCAAAGGGAACCGAAGGGGAGAAGCATCCGGAAAACAGCAGTGCGAGATCTTCATTGCCTATGTGCAGGTCTTCATAGGCAAACATCCCCAAGACAAATCGGTATACCGAATTTCTAAAGATGAGCATCACGTGATGTTCATCTTTCTGATTCGAAAGAAACTCTTGCTTTTTAGTTTCTAAGGAAGCGAAGTTCATAGCCCCGATACGCATGTCCATATTCTTCAGATGACGCAATTGGCGCCCGTCAGTGGGTTTTTCTGCATCGAGGGGGATATTCCAAGACCATCCGGTACGGATAACCCCATCGATCCTTCCTTCAGCACAAAGAATACGGACTCTGCGCTCAGAAATACTCCATTGTTGGGCGGCTTGCTTCGTACTCATATACATAGTGTGGGCTCCTAATTAGTATTCCTAATAAGGAATAGTATCCTATTCCACGTTACTTTTCAATACCTTCCTAAAACAAACAGGGCTTTACCAAACAAGTAAGAATCGGGATAATAACACGGAAGGAAGAGCCTTCCATACTTCTTTGGAGGGACCAGATGGAAACATATGATGTTGTCATTGTAGGGAGCGGACCTGCAGGAATGGGAGCTGCCTTCACCATTGCAGACAAGAGACCCGATCTCAAGATTCTCATGCTTGACAGAGAGAGAGCCTCTACAGGTGGCATGCGCAACGACTGCAAGATGAATTTCACCTTCCCCATCGGATTTCCCACCGAGTACTGGGAGGCACAAGATGCCAATCACTACCTCGAACAAGTCATTGAATTCCTGAAGCCATCCTTCCTCCCTAAGACCAACATAGGTATCTACCAGAAGAGAGCAGAACGCCTGGGTTGTACGCTTTTGGACATCAGGCAGACTCATCTCGGTACCGATGGAGGGCTGCTACTCATCAAGGCCTTGTTGGTACAACTTCAGGAGCTTGGAGTTGAGCTCGCCCTAGGGGAGGCGATGGAAAATATTCACAATCAAGAGCGTTTTATCACCACCGAGAAGCGGGAGATCGGGTACAAGAAACTTCTGGTAGCCCCAGGTCGAAAGGGCTTTCATTTCCTACAGGATCTCATGCATACCCTCAACGTCCCCTTCGTCGATAACATCGTCGATATTGGTATCAGGGTGGAGACACGCATCGAGCACTACCCTATCGTAAAGGATTATTATGACCCGAAGTTCTACTTTCCTGACAAGGTAAGGACCTTCTGTACCAACAGTGGCAATGCCCATGTGGTTCGTGAGCGCTATGCCACAAGCCGTGGCGACCAGTGGCACTCGGTCAACGGGCATGCCTTTTCAGCCGACACCCACAGCGACAACGGTCTGGTGAACTTTGCCATCCTCAAGACGGTACGCTTCACCGAACCCTTGGCGAGTGGGCAGGCTTTCGCCGAGAATCTTGGCTTGCAGGCTGCACTGATGGGAGGTGGCAAGCCTCTGATGCAGCGTGTAGGGGACTTCCGCCTAGGCTCCAGAAGCAAGGAAGACAGCTTCAGCGGTGATCTCTATGATTTTGAGCCTTCGCTGAAAACCTGCTGTCCGGGGGACATTTCCCTTGCCATTCCGGCAAAGATACTGCGATCGATCTGGCGGGCAATGAAGAACCTCGACACTATCGTACCGGGAGTCCTTCACCCCTCCACCATCATGTACTACCCTGAAATCAAGTTATATGCCAACAAACCGGCCTACCTTGATGAACGCTTCCGTGTCACCGAGGATGTATGGTTTGCAGGAGATGGAGCAGGTACCAGCCGTGGTATAACCGGTGCCTGGGCAAGTGGCATCCGTTCTGCTGAGGGAATCGTCATGACCCTATAGGTCGTGCTCGAACCTATCGTTGAGCCAGGTGGAACAGAGCCCTACCCAGGCCTGACATGCGCAGTTGGGATTTCCAACCTCATGGTTGCACATCGACAGGCCATGGGACCCCTCACCGAAGAGATGCAGGGCAAAGGGGATATCCTTGGCCTTCAGAGCAGAGGCAAAGTGCATGCTGTTCTCCACAGGGACAGAGGCATCTGTGACGGTATGCCAGATAAAGCAGGGAACCGTGGAAGCGGTTACCTGGTCTTCCAGGCTGAACAGCTTGCGGTCCTCCTCATCCTTCCCGCTAACCCAGTCTGAGCTCTCCTTGTGACCAATATCGTCTTTTGTGGATATGACAGGGTAGCAGAGCACTGCGGCATCAGGGCGGTTTAGGCCTCCCTTAGTATCGAAGACCGAACGTAACCTTGGATGGTCATGCAGCGTTGCCAAGGAGGCGGCAAGATGGCCACCTGCACTGAAGCCCATAATGGCTATGCTATGGGGATCGCACATCCACTGCTCTGCATGCTCTCGGATCTTGATGATGGCATCACTTGCCTCAATGAGGGGGTTCAGCGAGGAAGCATCCTCCTGTACCGAATAATCCAGTATGAAGACATTGTAGCTCATCGAGAGAAAGTGAAGGGCCACGGGGTCACGTTCCCTTTCCGAAAGAAAACGATAGCCACCTCCAGGGCAGATTACCACCGTAGGCCTGATATTCCGTATCCCCCCATCCTGGGTAAAATCCTGTAGGTAGCCTGTAAGGCGCCCTTGTTTCTTTCCAACTGCTGTTTGTATGATTCTCATAGACAAGATTCTACCACAACTTGCCCCCAATTTTCTACTAGAATACAAGAACTGAAACAGCATAGGCTCCCTAGGCATATGGGATGGCATACTAGGGAATAGGCATATCTGCTTAGGCAATCTTTCCCAGGTAATTTTGTGAAGGCTCTTTATGCCCTTTGGCTGGTATGCTACTATCTGAGGGAAGGTCAATGACAGCGATGAAGCAGGTAGTGTCTGAGGAGAACTGCAGGAACACCTCCATCGTTATCGGCGCCTTCCCCAGTGGTTTTAGGTACTCTTCGGGCGATCACCGGTATTCCTAGCAACAGTAGTTGCCACTATACTGATTATCATGCTACCCAAGCAAACAAAGGAACTATACATGCAAAGAATTATCCTTGATGTTGATACAGGCCTCGATGACGCAGTGGCCATCATCCTCGCATCCGGCTCAGAAGCTATCCACCTGGAAGGTCTGGTTGCCACTGCAGGAAATGTAGGGCTGGAAAGGACACTTGAAAACACTCTCAATGTCTGCGAAGTAGTGGGAATCGTCGCCCCTGTCTATGCAGGTTCGTCAAAACCCCTGAAAAGGGAGCGTGTCGATGCAGGGGACTTTCATGGGGCAAGCGGGCTCGATGGGCCTGTCTTCCACCAGAGAAGACGCCAACAGGTGCAGGAGGGAAGCGGCATCCAGTTCATCATAGACACCATCATGAACAATCCCGGCGAGATTACATTGGTACCTGTCGGGCCCTTAACCGACATAGCCCTTGCCATGCAACAAGAACCTAGGATTATCAGAGCGGTAAAACAGATTGTCCTGATGGGGGGATCTTTCGTGGGTGGCAATGTTACCCCCGACGCTGAGTTCAACACCTATGCTGACCCGGAAGCCGCCCAGATTGTATTCTCCAGTGGAGCCCCCTTGGTGATGTTCCCCCTAGATTGCACCACAAAGGTAACCCTCTCCCCAGATGCCCTCTCACGCTACAAGACCTTTGGAGGAGAGAGCGCAAAGCTTTTCTGCTCTTGCATGGATACCTATATGGCGAACTACCAAAAGAAAGGTGCCGGTTACCCTGCCATGCATGACCCTCTCTGTATTGCATACCTGATCGATCCCAAGCCTTTTACCTATGCAAGGCATGAGGTCAGTGTAGAACTTGAAGACCAAGAAACATACGGGAAAACCCTCAGGGGCAAGCCTTGTAAGGAAGGTGGTGTCCTCGTTGCCAAGGAGGCGGACACCACCTGCTTCTGGTCGCTCATCGAAGAGGCTCTTCTCGCCCTAGACTGAACCCTCCTCCTAGTGCCGAACCACCAAGCTCGCCAGGCTCGCCCTGATCTTTGGACGGACAGGCTCACCAGGATATCCGAAGGGTATGACCATGGAGACGGTCCAGTCTTCACGGTCCAGGCCAAGAATTGCAAGCACCAAATCCTCATCAAACCCTTCGATGGCACAGCTCTGGATCCCCAGATCGGCAGCTCCGGTCATCATATTGGCAACTGCCAGATAGCCCTGACTGCGTGACCAGCCTTCCAGGCGGCCTTGTTCCCGCAGAAAATCATAATACGGTCGGTAGTCCTCCACAAAATCAGAGAGGGAACCTGGAAAGCGTGAGCCGCGTTCCTTTACCAGAGGGCCATCAGGATCCAGGTAGGCCTGAGCCCTGGAGAGTGTGACGATGCTAAGAGGGGCCGTCAGGACAGACTCCTGCCCAAAACAGGCAGTATAGAGACTCTTTCGCAAAGAGGGCTTCTCCACCACATGAAAGGACCAAAGCTCCAGACCAAAGGAAGTCGGACTCAGCCGACCATATTCCAATATGGTGAGAAGGTCCTCTTCAGCAATCTTTTTATCAGAATAGAGCTTGCAGGCAAATCGGTTCTGCATCGCTTCGAGAAAAGTCATAGGGCCTCCCAAGCAGTGCCTAACGCCACCGACACCATTGGATAGAGGGCAGTCATCCTTCTCTCGTCAGACAGACCTTCGTGTGTCACACAGCTGTCTGTCATAGTCAGGATAGAGAGGGCTCTCTTGCCACACCATGCCGCTGTAGCATAGAGAGCATAGCTCTCCATATCTTGGGCAAGGGCTCCCATACGGGCCCAGGCCTTCCAACTATTTTCACCCAGGGCATTGTAGGAGGAGAACAGGTCACTGGAAAAGACCATTCCCAGATGGTGCTCATACCCCATCTCTTTTGCTTGGGCCACTGCCTCTAGCAGTAAGGAAGCATCACAGGAGGGGCTGAGGGTTCCCTTCAGGTTATACTGGTGAGCCCATCGGGAATCAGTGCTGGCTGTCAGGGCAAAGACCAAAGCCCCTATCCCTATCTTGGGTTGGAGACCTCCACAGGTTCCTATTCGGATGATGGCCTCAACATCATACTCAGTAAACAGTTCATAACTATAGATTCCTGCAGAGGGGCCGCCCATGCCTGTAGAGAGGACACTCACCTCTTTTCCCCTATACAGCCCTGTATACCCCAGGACATTACGCACATCGGTAACCAGGCGAGCATCTGTAAGGAACTTCTCTGCAACCAGCTTTGCACGCAAAGGGTCTCCAGGGGCTAATACGATAGGGGCGATATCACCTTTGTTCGCCCTGTTGTGGGGTGTCATCAGGAAGCCCCCTTCTCATAGGGTTTTCCTGCAGCACGAGGTGCGTAGTTCTTACCGCTGAAAAGCACCAGTGCAACCAGGGTGGTCACATAGGGTAGGATATTGAATACCTCGGTAGGCAGGACACGCAAGGCAGGGATGTTGTTCGCTATGATGGCAAAGGCCTGGGCAGCGCCAAAGAGGAAGGCTGCTCCCAATACCCCAAGAGGTCTCCATCGGCCAAAAGAGACCGCTGCAAGGGCAATGAAGCCTCGTCCGTTGATGGTATTGGAGGTGTATTGGATGGTCTGTGTCAATACTACACACCCCCCTGCAAGACCTGCGAGGATCCCACTGGACAGGACTGCAAAGTACCGCATCCTCTTGACATTTATGCCCACACTCTCTGCTGCACTAGGATGCTCGCCACACGCTCGCAAGTGCATACCAAAGGGCAGTTTGTAGAGCATGAACCAGGAGAGGATCACCACCGCGATGGCGATATAGGCTGTGGGATAGATTCCCATAAAGTCAGTCTGCATTCCCATCCTGAACTCCTGGGTCCGGTCTGCAGAGAAAAGAATCTGAGAGGCAAAGATTGTCACTCCACTGGAGAGCAGGTTGATACCGGTACCGCTGATGGTCTGGTCCGCATTGAGGTTAATCGCTGCTACAGCATGGATCAGGGAGAAGGCCCCACCGGCAAAGGCACCTGAAATCAAGGCAAGTATGATCGAGAGGTGGTGGGGAACTCCCGCACTCTCCATCAGAACATGAGAAGAGGCTGCTGTACAGGCCCCGATGGCCATAAGGCCTTCGAGGGCGATGTTGACAACGCCTGACTTCTCACAGATCATGCCTCCGATAGCAGTGATGAGGATGGGGGCCACTATCATAAGGATTGAAGGGAACATTCCAAGTATCATACTCATTTTACCCCTACCTCCTTCTGCAGTGAGCGCTTATCCAAATACTCACGATAGAGTTTCAGGGCCGAACGCAAGGCGATGAAAATGACAATGAGGCCCTGGATAATAAAGGTAATCTCCTTGGGGATCTGTTTGCTTTGCATCAGGGCCTGAGCATTCTTAAGCATGCCGAAGAGAAATCCAGCAAGCATGGTACCCAAGGCAGTGGAGTTACCGACCAGGGCAACTGCGATACCTTCAAAACCA